>CALEFQ010000056.1 GCA_937877125.1 uncultured bacterium
GGAGCCAGCCTACCGGCTGTCCACGAAAACCGCCATATGTCCCTAGACATTACCAGTATCTCTTGAACCTAGCGCCGAAATGTGTTAAATTATCATTAGCCTAACCAACCAGGTAATTTGTCTATATGGCCGAAAACAAAACCAAAATTTTGGTAGCTGAAGACGATAGTTTCCTGCAAAAAGTCTATATGACGAAATTGACCCAGGAAGGTTTTTTAGTGGAAGTCGCTTCCGACGGGGAAGAGGCGCTGAAACAATTGCGCAATTCACTGCCAGATTTGTTACTACTGGATCTGATCATGCCCAGAGTGAACGGGTTTGATGTTTTGCAGGAGATGAAAGATGATAGCCAACTTAAAAAAATTCCCGTGGTTGTCCTGTCTAATCTCGGCCAGCCGGAAGATATCCAGAAATGCCGGGAATTAGGGGCTAAGGATTATTTGGTCAAAGCTAATTTTTCCATCAACGCCGTGGTGGAAAAAATTCGCCAATACGTCAAGAACGGCTGGAAAAAAACGGCGGGTGCCGCGGCACCCGCTCCCGCGCCTTCCCTGCCCGAATCAACCGCGGCTTGCGTCAAATGCGGAAAAATAATTCCCGCGGACGCCAAGTTTTGCCCGTACTGCGCCGCGGCGCAGAAAAAGAGTCAATAGTCTACGGTCTAGAACCTGAGGTCTATTAGATTCTCCTGATAACAAAAGTCCATAGGCAATAGACTATAGACCGTAGACGGATAAAACAAAAATGCGTTTGCCTCCAGAAAAATTGAGAGTGATTCTGGTCGGCATGAACTTGATCCAGCCAAAACAGTTTGATCAGGTCGTGGCCGAAGCCCAGCGCCTCCGGGAACCGGTGGAGAAAATTTTGGTACTAAAAAATTATTTAAGCGAAGAACAGCTGATGCAATTGGTGGCCGAGGCCTTGAAAGTTCCGCTAGTCAAGCTGAAAGAACAAAAAATCACCACCGAGAGCTTGAATATCCTGCCGGAAAATCTGGCCCGGGAGCATTTGGCGATTGTTTTCGGCCAAGATAAAGACCGGGTCAAGGTGGCGCTGAGCAACCCGTCGGATCTGGAGATAATAAACTTTGTTCAGAAAAAGACTGGCCTCAAGGCGGAAGTTTATTTGGCCAGCGATTCCGATCTCAAGCGCTCCCTGATGCTTTATCGCCGCGGCCTGTATAAAGATTTCGCCAAAATCATCAACGAGAATGTCACCCAATTGACCGCCTCGGGGGAAAATATGGCCCTGGCCGCCGAGCGTCTGCCGGTGGTCAAGACCATTGATTCCCTAATCGAATTCGCCGTAGCCGAAGAAGCTTCCGATATCCATATCGAACCGCAGGAGGCGGAAATTATCATCCGGTTTAGGGTTGATGGCCAATTGCGCGATATTATCACTTTGCCGCGTTTGGCGCTGGACGCGCTGGTGGCTCGGATCAAATATTTGACCAACCTGAAAATAGACGAGCACCGCAAGCCCCAGGATGGGCGCTTCAAGATGGGAGTCGGCGGCGAACGTTTCGCTTTCCGGGTATCGATTATCCCGACTTACCACGGCGAAAAAATGGTGCTGCGCCTGTTGCCGGAAGAATCAAAACGATATTCCCTGGAGGATCTGGGCTTGAAAGGGAAAAATCTCCAGATCATCAAGCAGGCGATCGAGAGCCCGCACGGGATGATCCTGGTTACCGGACCGACTGGTTCCGGCAAGACCACGACGCTCTACACGATTCTCAATATGCTCAATACCGAGGATGTAAATATCAGCACGGTCGAGGATCCGATTGAATACAGTATTGAGCGCGTCAACCAAATCCAGGTCAATCCCGGCGTCGGCATTTCCTTTGCCAACGGCTTGCGCTCCATTTTGCGTCAGGATCCCGACATCATCATGATCGGTGAAATCCGCGACACGGAGACGGCCGAAATCGCCGTGCATTCCGCCCTGACCGGCCACCTGGTGCTGTCAACCCTGCATACCAATGATGCTGCCGGCACTTTGCCGCGGCTGATTGATATGAATATTCAGCCGTTTTTGATCGCGTCCACGGTCAACATCGCCGTGGCGCAGAGATTAGTGCGCCGGCTCTGCCCGATGTGCATGGAAAGTTATAAGGTTGACCTCAAAGCTTTGTCCAGCCAGCAAGCCGATGTCGATTTCCAGGCGGCGCTTAATCATCTGGCCAAACAAGGATCAATAACGAAGAAAGACTGGTCTAATCTTCGTTTCTATCGCGGCAAAGGTTGTGACCGCTGCGGCGGATCAGGCTACCGGGGCCGGATCGGCATTTATGAAGTTTTGGAAATTGATGACCGGATCCGCGAATTGATCAGTGCCCGTAAAGACGCTTCGGTTATTAGCCAAGCGGCGATGGCCGGCGGGATGAAGACAATGCTGGAAGATGGCATCGAAAAAGCGCTTGAGGGACAGACGTCAATCGACGAAGTTTTGAGAGTCGTCCGCTAAAAATATTAAATTCCATACCCGGCTTTAGCCGGGGTTCATTAACCGGGGCTGAAGCCCCGTATGGGACAATACCAAAAATATATGCCGGAATTTGAATACGAAGTCTTGACCAAGCATGGCGAGACCCAAAAGGGCAAAGTAATTGCGGCCGACAAGACAACTGCCGTCCAGCAATTACAGTCCCAGGGATTTTTTATTGCGCGCATCGAAACCAAAGAAGGTCGCCGCAACAGCATCTGGTCGACTGATCTCGGCCAGGTGTCTTTGCTGAACAAAACCCTGTTGGTAGAACAGCTATCCGCGATGCTCAAAGCTGGCTTGCCCTTGGTGGAAGCGCTCCAAATCGTCAGCGACCAGTTTCGCAGCGCCAAATTGCGCGATATTCTCCAGGAAGCGGCCAAAGATGTCGCTTCTGGTATTCCGCTGTCGGCGTCTTTTTCCAAACATCCGAAAGTGTTTGACCGGGTTTTCATCCAGGTCTTGCGGGCCGGCGAAGTCAGCGGCATCCTGGAAAAAAACTTGCGCTATCTCGCTTCGGAACTGCGTCGGCGCTACGAATTGACCAGTCAGGTGCGCGGCGCGCTGCTCTATCCAATCGTGATCGTCTGTGCCATGATCGGCGTCGGCTTCGCGTTGATGATTTTTGTCGTCCCTAAAATCGCCGACGTCCTCAAGCAGAACAATACTGATTTGCCCTGGACCACGCAAACGCTCCTGGCCGTGAGCGATTTTATGGTTGATTTTTGGTGGCTGATTATCTTGGTGCTAGCGGCCGTAATTGTTTTTTTCTGGTGGCTTAATCGGTTCCCGTCAGTCAAGGAAGCTAGTAGTGCTTTCTGGGGGCGCTGGCCGATAATTCACCAGGTCAAGGAAAAAATGGCGATGGCGGCCATGTCCGGGACGCTCGGCAATCTTGTCAAAAGCGGCATGCCGATCGTGGAAGCGATCAACGTGACCGGCGAGACAATGAAGGATCGGGTTTATGGAGTTGCCTTGCGGCGGGTAGCCGACCGGGTGAAAAAAGGCGTCGCTCTGGCCGAATCCCTGGAAGCGGAACGGAAACTTTTCCCCCCGACGGTCATCGGTATGACGCGGGTGGGCGAGCGGACCGGCGAAGTGACGGTCATTATGGATCGCTTGACCGAGCTTAAATCTTTGTCCTCCCTGATCGAGCCGATACTGATGTTGGTCGTCGGCGCCGGCATCGGCCTTTTGGCGTTATCGATCATTACTCCGATTTATTCGATGATGAGCGGGGTTTAATATTATTATCATGTCGCGACGGGGATTCACATTAATCGAATTGCTGGTGACGGTCGCCGTCATCGGAATTTTGTCGGCGGTGGTCACGGTCAGCTACAGTTCTTACCAGCGGTCTACCCAGCTGGATGTCACCGCCCAGCAGATCATCAGCACTTTGCGTCTGGCACAAAGCCAGTCGATCGCGGCCAAGGAGGGGGAGAAGTACGGGGTATTTTTTGAAGCCAGCCCGGGCGCCAATCGGTTTTATTTATTCCGGGGCAATGATTACGCCACCGGCACCGTGCTGGAAACTTATGACGTGCCCTCAATTTTAGGATACGTCGATATTAATTTCGCCCCGCCGCCGGACGACCAGGTGGTTTTTGATAAATTGACGGGACTCACGCCCAATTACGGCCATGTCACTTTGGAATTGACCGGCACATCCCAGCAAAAAGAGATCAGTGTCAGCAGTGAGGGGCGGATCGGCGAATATGATTTGAACGATTCCGGTCTGCCGGGCGCTTTTTCGCTGTCAGCGCCGGCCAATCAAAGCACGACGTATACCTTGACGCCGACCTTTTTCTGGAGCGCGGCGCCCAACGCGGTTTCTTATACCCTGTGGCATTCAACCGATCCGAATTTCGCCACCTATACCGAGATCACGGGTGTTAGTGGCACTTCTTATACTTTGTCCGGCGGCCAAGCTCTAGCCAACAACCGCCGCAATTACTGGAAAGTCAAAGCAGTCGGGACTGCCGGCGAGCGTTGGAGCGAAGAAAAGAACTGGTATGTCAACGCCTTACTAAATGATCCGCCCGATCCTTTTTACCTGCTGTCGCCCGCGGACGCTTACAATGAGACGGTTACAGTTTTGCCGTATTTTGACTGGGAGGATACGACCGACCCCGACGGCGATCCGGTGTCTTATACTTTCCAGCACGACGACAATCCTGGTTTTGATTCGCCGACCACGATTACCGGCATCAGCTTGTCAGAATACACGCTCAAACCGGGTGAAGCTCTGGAAAACTACGCCACTAATTACTGGCGAGTGCGGGCTGAAGACGGAAAGGGCGGGATAACCTACGGCACGGATCAGCCCAGTGGCCGGAATTATCGCTCGATTATTGTCAACGCCAATGTGGCGCCCAACGCTTTCCATTTGCTGACGCCGGTCGACGGCCAGTATGTCAACACCACCACGCCATCGTTGGATTGGGAAGACAGCACGGATCCCGATCCCGGCGATACGGTTACTTATACTTTGTGGTATTCCACGGATCCGACTTTCAGCACCAAGACGGAAATCGGCGGTCTGGTAGATAGCACTTATACCATCGCCGCTCCGCTAGCCGCCGGTAATTCCTATTTCTGGCGGGTGCGCGCCGATGATCAGCGCGGCGGGGCGACCTGGGCGATCGAACAGAATTGGGGATTTTACGTCAATCGCCCGCCAAACGCTTTCAATTTGCTTTCTCCCTCCGATGGCGCTTCGGTTTCTTCCATGCCGATGGCTTTTGATTGGGACGACGCGGTTGATCCCGATCCGGGCGACACGGTCACTTACCATATCATGGTCGATAACGATCCTGGCTTCGGCTCGCCGGAAATTGATGTCAGCGGTTTGGCGTCTAGCACTTATACTGCGACTTTAGCTGCCGCCGGAACTTATTACTGGAAAGTGGAAGCGGTCGATAACCATAGTTATGGCCGGTGGAGCAACCAGACCTGGTCATTTTCCTATAATACTCAAGATTGCCAGTGGCATGTTGACCAGTCGCGTCCCTCTTCAGGGGATGGTTTGAGCTGGGCGACGGCTTTCCGGACAATCGCGGAGGCGGTGACGGCCATGTCCGGCGGGGACAATGTTTGTATCGCCAACGGCACTTACGTGGAACAAGTGACTTTGCCTAATAGCAAAGCTGGCACCAGCGGGAATTACACTGAATTTATGAACAAAACGGGCGACACCAACGTGGTTATTGACGGTTCGACCAACTGTTTCCAGATGACCCAGACTAATTACTTGCGGATCAGTGGTTTAAAAATGACCAGTGCGACCAACGGTATCCGCTCTCAAAACAATACCAGCAATAACATTTACGAAAATTTAGAGATCTACGGCGTCGGCACGGGTATTTATATCCAGGCCGGAGCTAATAACGACAATATTATTCGTAATAATATTATCCGCGACACGACAACCCAGGCAATTTACAGCTCCAGTAATTCCCGCGTAAAAATTTATGATAACGTAATCCGCAACAATACCGGCAGCTACGGTATTTACTTGGCGTCTGATACTAGCGACGAAGTGTATCAGAATGATATTTACAGCAATCAACGATCCTTGTATCTGACGACTGACACCAATTCGGTGATTTACGACAACGACATCCATGACAACGCCCATTATAATTACTTTGACCGGCCCAACGGCACCCAGTTTTACCAGAATACGGTTCGTAATTGCACCGGCGCCAATTGTACCGGCGTCTACGCCCTGCGCCCGCGAAATTTCAAGGTTTATAAAAACCTATTCAATAATGTCCGTAACGGCATTTATACCCAGCGGGGCAATACCGGCACGCATTATTACAACAATACGATTTACGGGACGACCGCCGGTATCGGCATTCAGCTCGATCGTTTTGATGGCGCGACCAAATTGCGGAATAACATCATTACCAATAATTCCGTCGGCTTCAACGTGACCAACGGCAACGCTAATTTGAACAATGATTACGCCGATGTCTGGAGCAATACTTCCAACTACACTGGCCAAGGGGCGACTTATCAAGGCGCCAATTCCATTTCCCAAAATCCGCTGTTTGTAAATCCGGGCACTGATTTCCACCTGCAGGCCGGCTCGCCCTGCATCAACCGCGGCGACCCTGATCCTTTTTACAACGATCCTGACGGTTCGCGAAGCGATATGGGGGCGTTCTACTTTGGTTCCTAAGTAAAAAGTCAAAAATCAAAAGTCAAAAGTTCGATGTTTTCACTTTTGCCTTTTGACTTATTACTTTTGACTTAGTTTATGAATAAGATTTCATGGTTAGTTATCGCTTTAGTTATCGCCGCCGGGGCGGTCATGTTCTTCGGCTGGCGGTATTGGGGTTGGTTTCAATCGCTCGGGGGCGTTGGGATCAGGGAAACGGAATTTGATCTGGTCCGACAGGAACAAATCGACAAAACCACCCAAGATGATATTGAGCTCCGTCGGGAAGTCGAAGATGCCAGAATCGCGCTCGAGGCTTATGGTTTTGCTACCCAGACAGTACCGGCCAGTTTGACTGATTTAGTTCCGGATTATTTAAGCAAGGTTCCTGTTCACGTTAAATATGATCGTTTGACCGATACTCAGGCGATGGTCTCGGCCGCACTTAGTGAAAATCAGCGCCAGACGATGGCCGATGACGACGGCACTGATGCCGCTCGCTATGAGCTGAAAATAGAAATTTATAAAACAGACAATGTCAGTCAACCGCAGTAAAAAAATTAAATACCAGCGCGGTTTTTCCATCATTGAGTTGTTGGTGGCGCTGGCGATTGCCGCCGTCGTGGTTTCCGGGATCACGGGGATTTTAGTGCAGTCGATGCGCTACACTGCTTGGAGCGAGCATCGCTGGCTGGCGACCACTTTGGCTAACGGGGCGATCGAAGCCCTGACTAATATCAAAGAAAAAGACTGGGCGACTTTCAGCGGCTACGCCACCGACGGCCGAGTTTATCGCTTGCAACAGAGCGGCAATGATTGGACTTTGGTGGAAGCCCCCGGGGGAGAGACAATCGGCATGTTCACCCGGAAAATTTCACTCGCGCCGGTCTGCCGGCTCAGTTCCAATCAGCTGGCGGCCTGCGGCGATCCGGGCGCCGTGGTCGATCCCGATTCGCGGAAAGTTTCGGTCGATGTCGCCTGGCAGGAAAACGGTCAGGCCAAATCTACGGTGCAGGAGGATTATCTGGATCACTGGGAAGTTTGTTACGTGACCTGGCCGTATACTTACGGTTCTGATTATAATTATGACGCCGACAAGATCGAGGTGACCGGGGGACAGGCGCAATTAATTGATCGCACGGCGGCGGCCGTTCCCAACGGCGATTTTCAGACGGGCGATTTCACTAATTGGATTGTCCAGGGCAACGCCTGGGAAATAATCAACAGCGGCGGCGGCAATTTTGTGGCCAGCACCGAGAATAATAGTACGCGTCTCGGCAGTATCCAAAGCGCCACCTTTACTTCCGCTGGTCAGCAATTGCTTTTCCGCCACCGCGGCTGGAGCCAGATGACGACGGCTTTCCCGGTCGGCCATTTCACCGATGATAATAAAACCCAGTTTGACGCCGGCAGTTATGCCGATACGGAATACAACAATATCAGCCACTGGCTGCAACTGACGCCAGTCGGTCAGGCGAACGGTACCGGGACTTATACCTCGGCCGTCAAGGACGCGGGCAGTGTCCGTCCGTGGAAAACAATGGCCTGGCTGTCGGAGCGGCCGACCGATAAGGAATTACTCAATAGTGCCCAGGCGGAAACTGATTACCCGAGCGGGAATGTTAACATGAGCGGCAATATGCTGTTGTTCCATTTTAACGAAGGCAGCGGCACCCTTTGGGACAGTTCCGGACGGAGTAATAACGGCACTAATCTCGGCGCCGCCTATGGCTTGTCCGGAAAATTTAACACGGCGCTTAATTTCAACGGGGTGAGCAGTCGCGTGGCCGTTCCTTATAATAATACTTTAGATCTCACCGCCAGCGGCACGGCTGAAGCCTGGATTTATTTAGACAACTATAAAAATTTCGGCGGCATTATTCACAAAGGGAGTAAGGCTGATTTGTCGGATGAAAGTTATTCTTTACAGCTCTGGGACAACGGGCGCGTCGCCTTGAAATTGGTGGATGGCGGAGGCGGCGGCCACACGCTCCAGTCAAACGCTTCGCTGAACAATAACCAGTGGTATCACGTGGCCGGCGTCTGGGACGGGACCGGAATGAAAATTTACATCGACGGCCAACTGGATAATTCTAATGGCTCGGCGATTACCGCCCGCGTGACCAATAGCGAACTTAACGTCGGCGCCCAGCTCGGCGAAAACGTCAATCCGACGGTAAAGAATTATCCCTTCGCCGGCAGAATTGACGAGGCGGCGGTTTTCAATCGCGCGATTTCCGGGACGGAAGTCAATGATCATTACCGTCGCGGCGTATTGCATTTGCGTTATCAGGTGCGCTCCTGCGATGACGCCGCCTGTGTCGGCGAGAGCTTTATCGGGCCGGACGGGACCGGGGGGACTTTCTATTCCGAGCAGAGCAATCCGGTCGCGTCTTTCCCTTCCTTGGCGCTATCGTCAGTTCCTAATAATCGATATTTCCAGTATCGGATAGTTTTCGTCACCGACAATGCCGGCTTGACGCCGGAATTAATAAAGGTCACGGCCGGGGATTTCCCTACCAACGGCCAGGGTAACAATTACGTCGCCCTTTTCCGAGCCAGCAACAACGAGGAATTGGTGCGGATCAACGCGCCGAACAGCGCCAGTTGGAACAACGCGATCATGGATCTGGGCAATTGGGCCAACCAACCGGTTTATCTTCGGGCGGTGGACAATTCTTCACTGGCCGTCGACGGCTGGTACAGCGTGGACGATTTCCGGCAGACCGACAATGCCGGCAATGCCATTGACGGTTACGCCACCGACGGCCCGGCGATCACGCCTAAGGATCCCAAAACAGTCGGCTCGATCTCAAACTGGTATTCCTTTTCGGCCGACAGCGCCGGGACGGGAATCGTTCACTATCAGTTGAGCAATGACGGCGGCGCCAGCTGGCAATTCTGGAACGGCTCAAACTGGGCACTGGCCGGAGCGGCTGATTATAATACCCAGGCGGAAGTCAACGCCCACTTAGCCGCTTTTCCCACAGACGGCGGCACGATATCTTTGCGGGCATTCTTGGTCTCGGCCGCCAACACGCAACCGACCGTGCTGAATAAAGCGATCGTCGCTTACGAGGGGCAATGCGGATTATAGCCGGCAAGTAATCAATATGAAAAAACCGACCATCCAAAAATTTTCTAGCCGCGGTTTTACCCTGATGGAATTGCTGGTGTATATTTCGATTTTGATCGTGGCGGTGACGATCGTTACGACTTTTTCTCTGGATATCATGAAAAGCAACCGGAACGAACAAGGCAATCGCGACACCCAGCAAAACGCCCGTTTAATTATGGAACGTCTGCAATATACCGGTCGCTGGGCTAATTCAGTCGTTGGTCCTTATCAGCCCCACGAGATTACTTTCCAGACTTTTGAAGGCGATGTCCGATTTTATTTAGATGCGGGGAGCCAGGGGCAGACGGCTTTGTTTGTTTACCGCAACGGCCAGAGCCTGCAGTTAACCAGCGATCAGGTCGCGGTCACGGCTTTTGATATCGCCGTTCTTGATTCCGGAACGGCGCCAGTCAGTTTTACCGTGCGTCTCGTCGTAGAAAGCCGGGATATTCAGCCCGTAGTTCGGACCGAACTTAATTCCATAATTTCCTTAAGACGACGCTAATGCAACCACAGCGCGGACAAGCGGCGATCATCGGCATCACGGCGCTAACCGTGGTCGGCTTAATCGTGGCGGTAGCGATCGCGGCCATGAGTCTTCGTGAATGGCGCATGACTGATGACGGCGCCAAAAGTAACGAGGTTTTCACGGCCAGCGAAGCCGCCCTCAATGATGCGTTGATGCGCATCAAGAAAAATCCGGCCTGGCCGGCGGCGGTCGATTTGCCTTACACGGAAGGTCCGCAGGACTACTTGAACGGCGTGACGGTGACGGTGGTCATCAGCGAGGCGGGGGAGGATCGCCAGGTAGTGGTTACTGGCGTCAAGGGGCAAGTGACTCGACAGCTCCAAGCGTTTATTTACACTGATACCGGCCTGGTTAATATCATTGAAACCGAACCATAGTTAATAATATGTTTTCACCTTTTGGTCTCGACATCGGAGAAAAATCAATCAAGGCGGTTGCCGGAAAGATCCGCAGCGGTCGTTTTGTGGTCAATAGCGCCGGCCAAGTGATTCTGCCGCCGGGGGTAATAGTCAACGGCGAAATCAAGAATCCAGATAAGCTTCAGGAGATAATTTTGGCGCTGCTGCGACAAGCCAAGCCAGAGCCGATCCGTTCCCGCGTGGCGATCGTTTCTTTGCCGGAGTCGAAAGTTTATCTGCACGTTACGACAGTCCCCCGGGCCTCGCCTGAAAAAACATCAGAAATGATCAAATGGGATTTGGCTTCCCATGTTTCCGAGGATATCGAGCAGATGGATTGGGATTGGGAGGCGGGACAAGCGGCGGCCGGACAGCGTCCGGCGCTGGCGGCCGCCATCACCAAGGCCAGGGCTCAGACTTATTATCAGGTCTACGCTAAAATCGGCTTGAAAGTCTTGGCTTTTGACATGGAAGCGAAGGCGCTGGTGCGAATGTTGCCGGAGCAGATCCGGCCGGATCAACGGGTGATGCTGGTTGATATCAGCGCACGCCATGCGACTTTTTCCGTCTACAGCCAGGGGCTAATCCAATTTGTCTCTAGTTACAAGCGCGGGGGCGACGACTGGACGGAATTGATTGCCCGGACTTTGCAGGTGACACCGGAAAAGGCGCGCGAGATCAAACACGGTTTAGCCGGCCCGGCTGATACCCAAAATCAAGAATTAAAAAATTTGCTTCTGCAAGAAGCGAATCAACTGGCCGATGAGATTGAGCGGACTAGGGATTTCTATCTTAACCAGGAAGACCATCCCGGCGACGTGGAAAAAATAATTCTAGTCGGCGGCGCGGCGCAATTGCCGAGTTTGGCTAAGTTTCTGGGGGAGAAGCTGTCTTTGCCGGTGCTGACCGGCCAGCCGGAAGCGATTCTCGATCCTGGTTCGCAAAAACTTTTGGCCGGTGCCGCTCTGTCTTACGGAACGGCTCTGGGGTTGGCGATCCGGGGGCAAAGTCGCGATCCGGTTTTAGGAGAACTGAACCTGGTGGCCCAGGAAAAGCAGGAAGCGGAAGTGACTCGTCCGCAAAAAAGACGGATCAAGGCCTTGACGGTCTGGGTAATTCTAGCGACGCTAGCTTTGTTGGCCGCGTATGTGGTGATGGGGGTCTACCTGCGGTGGCGCACTGATAATTTAGACCGGGACCTCAAAAATCTTCAAGCCGGCAAGACCGACGGACAAGTGGCGATGGAACAACAAGTCAGGAAGTATAATGCCTATCAATCGGCTTATCAGGATATAAAAAGCAACGAATACCAGTGGAGTCAATTGGTGACCGATATCGATCAGCTGGCGGCCGGGAAAATCACGGTTACGAAATTATCAATTTCTGACCAGCGGCAGGGCCGTTTGATCGGTCAGGCCGGAACGCGCGAAGATATTGTCAATTTTCAGGAACAACTTCGACAAGATCCCCAAATCGAAAGCGTCAATAATCCGCTGTCTAATTTTTCCGTCAACGAAAACTCCCGGATCGATTTTGAGATAACTTTTGTCATCAAGAAAAAATAATGTATCCCGCTCTTAAAAAAATGCTGGTGATTCGCCTTGGTATCATGGTCGTGGTTTTAGCAGTGGCGATTATCGCTAGTTTACAATGGCTCCAGCCGATGGTGGATCAAGCCCTGTCGCAAAACGAAGTTAAAGAAGCTGAGTACGCCACGGCAAAACTGGCTGACCAAAATCTCGCCAAGCTGGAAAAGGATTTTCAGGCGACGGAACAAAGCCGGGCGGTCCTCTTTGATTATTTGTTGCCCCAAAGCCAGGTTTTCCGGGTAATTGATCAGCTGGAAAAAATCGGTCGCCAGAATAATTTGGCGTACAAGATTGATGTCCAAAACAACCTAGTCGCTTTGGGACGCGCCCAAATGGTGCCGGCGGCGATAAATTTGCGCGGTGACAAAAACGACATCGCCCGGTTTTTATCTGCTTTGGAGCGATTGCGTTACCCGGTAGTGGAACAAAAGTTTGATTATGAGACTAAGTATCTGACAGCTGTTTCCGGCGAAGTTCGTGAAGGCGTCAATGCTACTGTGACCGTTTTAATCGGGATTGCTCCGGAAAAATATTAAACATATGGCTAAAACTTCACCTGGCAAAAAAACTATGGCGCCAACCCCCGTCGGCGGGATAAAGCTTTCCCGGCTTAGCCTGCAGTTGGAAGGCAATAGCCTGCTGTCATTGATCACGGCTGCTTTTACCATTTTGCTGATTGTCTGGGGCGGTTTTGTGGTTTTTTACCTTTATAGTGTTTGTAATGAGATGCGCAATGCCGCGACGGTCAATGTTTCCCAAAGCCTCAATATCGATGTCAGCCGGGTGAAAGAGACCGTCACTGAAATTGAAAAAAAGAAATTATATTAGGCCTGATAAAAAAACGGCGACAGCCGTTTTTTTATTGGTGGATTTATTGAAGCTCGCGGGCGATGAAACATTTATTTTGTAGCTCGTGGTTGTTGAAATTGAAACTGTCGGCCAAGGCGATAGCTTCTTTTTCTCTGACATATCGGTTCAAGATATGCTGGGTCGTCATCGGGTAATTACTGATTGCGCCGGAATCGCCTGGAACGATAATTCTCTTGAGGCCCCTTTTTTCCCCGACCGCGGCCAATTCATCCAACATTTCCTCGACGAATTGGGCGGTGTCGACCGCTGTTTCGTTCGGCACGTTGAAAGCGCGCATGAGCATTACTTGGTCGCCATTAGCCTGCGTCAATTCAAAAGCCAGGACCGAGCCGAGCAGACTGGTCTCGCCGGCGGTTTCGGCCACAAATTTATAGGGGACGAGATTAGGCCGGTCGCGCAATAGGGGATACTCGGCGGTATAGCAGGCATTGGCGATATATCCGGACAACTCGCCGATCAAGCCGCGATCGGGGATAGCTTTGACAGCTTGAAGGCCGGTCCGCCTCGTTTCAAATTTATCGCGCTCGGCTTTGAGGCGGTTGAGCGGGGCGGTGAAAATTTTAGGAACGTCTACCTGTTTGCTGTTTTCCCGTGCTTGTTTAATCTTATCAAAAGTCTCGGCCGACCAATAACCTTCGCGGTTCTCATTTTTTAGGTTTAGCGCGTGCTCTTTGACTGATTCGTCAATCAGGCCGATTATTTTCAAAATGCCTTCGGCGGAAACGCCGCTCCGCAAGAGCGCCGATAATTCCATGATATTGGAAGGCGGCTGTTTTTCCAGAATCCGGCGAAAAACTATTTCCCGGATCAAAGGAAGGAAACCTGATTTTTCGGCGGTCGGCCGATCCAGATCGAGTAGAGTAGACATCAGCTGATCCAGATCTCGGCTTCGGTCGACGCTTTGTTTCAGCTGGCCGAGTTTTTCTATTTGGCCGCGAATGAATTGATTATCCTTGTTTTTCAAGGTCTGCTGCAGTTCGTCTATTTTGGCGGAAATTTTTTCACCGGCGCGCGTCTGCAGGCCTTCTATTTCCGCGGGCTGATCAATCCCGGCCAAAATTTCCGGAACCAGGAGGTTAAAAGGTTCGGCGCTGCTAGCTTGGTCAATCCGGTATTCGACTTGGCTTAGGTCGAAGCGACGGACGCGATATTCAGGCGGCGCAGCCGGGAGGCGGTCGCTGGTCAAGTCGCGGCTGAAATCAGTCGTGATCGTCTCCAGGCTGGGGCGAAAGGTTAAACTATGGCTGTGGGTCGCGTAACCGACGGCGGTGCTAAGCAAGTTTCTTTCAATGCCGGACAGTGGCGCTATTTCGGTATAGGGCTTTTCGGCGGTGATCAAGTTGTTGATATTTCTGAAGCGTTTTTCCAGTTCGGCGACGGAGTCGATGCCGTCGGCGGCCTGTTCCGCCGGCAGAGTCGTTTGCTTGCCTGATTCCAGTTGCCGGATGTTACGATAGTACTCGAATAAGATCGGCGCTTTGGCGAGGCCAAACTGCGCGACATAAGCACTGATAATTTGGAAGTCAGCCGGCCGCAGGGAGAAATCCGTGGCTTCCGCGAGGGTGTAGAGAAAAGCACTGGTGCGGTCGTAAGGGTTGTGCGTGAAGGCGTTCCTTTTTTCATCGGTGCGGGTCGGCAAAACATTCAGAAATTCAGTCAACGCCCGGTCGCCGATAACATCCTGCCAATCTTTTCGGGTGGCGGACACGATAAAATTTCGGGGCTGTTTTTCAGCGGCGCTTTTGATGATCTCTCGGGCCTGCTCGGCGGTAATTAGTCCGTCCAAAAATATTTCGCGATTTTCGGAAAAATATGAAAAGCTTTTTTCGCCGAATTGACCGATTATTTGCCGGAACAATTCCGGGTTGAGAGTTTGTTTTAAGCTTTGCCAGTCTTCCTTAAACTGGTCGCGATAAAAATATTTGTCCTGAGCTAAGTGTTTTTCCCGGGACAACTGGACGAAAGATTTGGTTAAGGGCGCGGTCAATGCCGTTATTATTTCTGATAAGTTTTGGCCTTGGGGCATTTCCGCTTGGTCCAGTAAACGAGTCCCGTAAACCGGGTTCTCGCGGCGGTTGTTCAGGGAAAATATCAGATTGCCGATTCGGCACAGCGCCTGAAATTCTTTCTGTTCCTGGGCCGGGTTTTGGCAGGCGTCAAGGCAGTTATCGAGGAATTCCGGACCGTCTTCGACCTTGGTCAATCGACTGAAAAATAGCCAGGCTTCCGAACGCAGTGAGACATCCTGGAGAAATTCCGGTTGGGCCAGCAAGGTAGCGATCTTGGAGATGTTTTCCGATTTAATTTTTAGTTTATCCTGGGCCAGGTTTTGTAAAACCGGAGCCAGATCCTGATTTTTTGATTTAACCAGATCGGCGATGAGCGCGTTATTCTCCGGGGATGTTTTT
>CALEFQ010000057.1 GCA_937877125.1 uncultured bacterium
AACCAAGACCGCCGAGTTTTCCCGACATGCTGTTGCCATGTTTTCCAATGGCTCATGTTAAAAATTATCAGGTCGTGAAACATGAGATTCAATATCTATAAATAAGAATTCAGTCGCTTAGCCAGACTATCCCAGTTAAAATCACTAATTACTCGTTTTCGTCCGGCGCGGCCCAGTCGCTGGGCCAGATCGACATCGCGCAATAGTTTCAGGATAACATCAGCCGTTTCGTCAATATCCGAGGGATTTTGAACCAAAAGACCAGTTTTTTGGTCAACGACCGCATCGGCCACTCCGCCGCTTTTCCCGGCAACGACAGGCTTTTCCAGGGCATTAGCTTCCAGGTAAACGATGCCAAAGCCTTCAATATCAAGCTGATTTTCCACCCGGCTAACCATGGCAAAAACATCGCCGAGATTATACCAAGCGGCCTTTTCAGCTTCGGCGAACTTCCCTGTAAAAGTTACATAGGGAGAGACCTTAAGTTGGCGCACTAATTCCTTCAGCTGGTTTTTGTACGGGCCGTCGCCGGCAATAACGTAATGCGCCAGAGGCTCGTCTTTCAAGATAGCCGGCAAGGCTTTGATCACCGTGTCCTGCCCTTTGCGGGCGACCAGGCGGCCGATGGTCAAGATGATTTTTTTGCCGCGCAGATCGTATTGGCTTTGCAGGCGCCGACTTATATTCAAAATTGTTTCGGACGGGGGCAAAAAGTCGGCAAGATCCAGGCCGGGGGTGATTTTGATAATCTTTTTTTCCGGCAGCCCGAGTCTAATGATTCGCGCCTTGGTATCGTCACTGATGGTAAAAATTTTGGTCGCGTTGTCCAGCACTTTTTTCATGGTGCGTAAGTGGCGCGGATTTCGCTGAGGCAATTCGATGTCGAGGGCGTACGTGAAAACGGAATAGCCGATATCAAAAGTTTGGGCGGTAATCATGGCCGCCGTGCCGACCGGCAAAACCTGACCGGCCAAAATGTGCTCGATTTTTTCCTGCTTTACCAGTTGCTTAGTTTTTTTCAGAAGCGGCAGCCATTGCGGCCAAATCCACCGGGATGGATATAAAAACTCGGAGCGAATTGTGCGATAACGCTGTTTTTTGTCGAAAGCCGCGTCCCCCGTCTGCTTGTCCGCCAAAACCAAAAACCGGGACGGATCAAGTCGCTTGGCCAAATTAAAAAGATATGTTTCCACGCCGCCGAAAGAGGGTGGAAATTGGCTGGTAACCAGGAGAGTCTTACGCATATTCCGATTATTAGAATAACAGGAAAAGGCTGGATTTTCAAGTAGTTATGCGGTATAATGTGAAAAGTCAAAAGCGTAAAGGTATAAAGCTTAAAAGAAATTTAAAATTTAAGTTTTAAATTTCTTTTAGATTTTCAGCCTTAATCTTTAAACTTTCCGTGTTCGCCCAGTTCAAACGACTCTTTAAGCATTCGGCCATTTATGCTATCGGCTCCGTCGCCCAGAGCGCCGTGGCTTTTTTATTGATCCCCCTTTATACCCATTACTTAGCGCCGGCCAGCTACGGTCGCCTGGAAATCGTTAACACATTCGGATCAATCATCTTGATGGTCATAACTTTCGGCTTTACTTCGGCGTTGATGAAAACTTATTTCCGCGATGCTAAAAATCCTGAAGAAAGAAAGCAATTAGTCGGCACCATGTTTATCTTTGTCCTTCCGATTGCTTTTGCCATCCTGGCCCTCTTGTTATTAATCGCTCCTGGGCTTAGCGCCTGGCTGCTGGGCGATGCCCAATTTGCCTATTTGTTTCAAATTCTACTGTCCACCTGTTTTTTCACGATTTTTATGAATATGGCCTTCGCACTCCTGCGCGTGGAGGAACGTTCCAAAAAATATACGGTCCTATTTTTGCTCCGGTTTGGGGTGGTTTTGGCCCTCAATTTCTATTTCATCATGGGGCTGAAGCTGGACGCCGCCGGCGTGCTCTGGGCTAACCTGGCGTCATTCGCCCTAGTGGCCTTTTCCTTGATTCCGGATGTGGCGAGGGCCGCCAGCTGGAAATTCTCGCGCTTTTTTCTGCGCAAGCTCTGGTTTTTTGGAATGGCCATTATTCCGGCGTCAATCGCGGTTTGGGTGATGGATCTGTCTGATCGATATTTCATTTCGATTTTTCGCGATCCCGACGAAGTAGGAATTTATGCCTTGGGCTATAAGATCGGCATGATCATCGATATTCTGATCGTGGCCCCTTTTCAGCTAGCCTGGCCGACCATGTACTTCGATGTTTCTAAACGCGGCGATGCCCCGCAGATTTACAGCAAAGTTTTGACTTATTTCGTCTTGGTCGGAACTTTTGTGGCGTTAATTCTGGGAGTACTGGCGCCAGAAGGCGTCAGGCTGATCGCTGATCCGGCTTATTGGGGCGCGGCCCAAGTAGTGATGCTGGTGGCGATTTCTTATGTCTTTTACGGCATGCATTTCGTGCTCGCGCCGGGAATTCACATTACCAATAATACCAAATACTATCCCTGGCTAATCGTCGTTCCGGCTTTGGCCAATTTGGTTCTAAATTATTTCTTCGTTCCGATTTACGGCATGCTGGGCGCGGCGGTGACAACCTTTGCCTGTTATATTTTTGTCTGTATTCTGACTTATCTGATGGCGCAAAAATTTTATCCGATCAAATATGAGTGGCGGAAAATGTGGGTAATTTTCGGATTGGCGGCTGCTATCTTTGCCGCGGGCCTTTGGGTGACTGTCGGCAATATCTGGCTCTCTGTTTTAATTAAGGTCGGATTGTTGCTGCTTTTTTTGCTTATTCTTTATTCTTTCGGCTTTTTAAGGAGAAGCGATTGGCAGAAATTCAAGCTCCTGTTTGCCCGCCAAAAGACTTGATTTTTTGCGTCTTTTCCGGTATGTTATAGCTGATCAAAAGAGTCGTTAGTCTTTGGTCTTTAGTCTTTAGCCTGCTGAATTTCTGGCCAGAGACCAAAGACTATAGACTAAAGACCTCTCTCATGAAACTCTTCGTCCAAATCCCCGCTTACAACGAGGAACAAAATATTGCTGACGTGATCCGAGAAATCCCGAGAAATATTCCCGGGATTGATGAAGTCCGGGTGCTGGTCATTAGCGACGGCTCGAAGGATTTGACCGTCGAGCGCGCCAAAAATGCCGGTGCTGATTTTGTTATTGACCGGAAAATTAACCGCGGCCTGGCCCAGACTTTTAAGGAAGGGATTGTGGAATGCTTACGGCTTGGGGCTGACATCATTGTTAATACCGATGGCGATAACCATTATAACCAATCTAAAATAGGCGACCTGATTCGCCCCTTGCTTGATCAGATGGCGGATGTTGTCATCGGGAGTCGTGAAATTGAAAAACTGGAAAAGATGCCTTTTGCCAATAAATACGGCAACATGGTCGGCAGTTACGTGGTTTGCAAGTTGGCGGATGTGCCGAAACTGGATGCTTCGACCGGATTTCGGGCTTACACCCGCGAAGCCGCTTTGCGAATCAATATCTTGTCGCATCACACTTACACCCATGAAACCTTTTTCCAATTAGCGGACCTGAAATTGCGCATCGTGGAAATACCGATTAAAGCGCGACCGGTAAAGCGCAAATCTCGCCTGATTAAGAGTATTTCGAGCCATATCCGGCGCTCTTTGACGGTGATTTTCCGGATGACGCTTCTTTATAAACCCTTGAAAGTTTTCCTGACAATGGGGACGATTATATTTGCTATCGGCGCGGCGCTGGGAATTAGATTTTTGTACTTCTATTTCACCGGTGACGGTTCCGGTCACATTCAATCGTTGATCTTGGCCGCGGTCATGATGATTTTGGGTTTCCAGATTGGTATTATGGGGCTGATTGCTTCCGCCGTCGGCTGGAACCGTAAAATAATCGAGGAAGTTCTATATTGGGTCAAACGAGAATCACTCGACCAGAATAAAAAGTAAAACTAATGTTTTCCGATAAATCCCGCCTATTAAAAATGATTGCTTTGGGCGGGATTGTTTTTGGCTTGTGCTATTACGCTTCTTGGCAAGGACCGCGGGTTGATCCCCCGCCGGCCACGATTCTGTCCCGCGCCCAGGGGGAAAATACGCCAATCGCGACTCAATACACGGAAATAATGGCAATCGACCCCGAGGCGTCGTCGGTAAGCTTAAAAACCGAAGGGCACACCTTTATCGCTCAATTTGCGGAATTACCGGTATTAAAAATTGGGCAGAATTTGAGTCTGTCCGGCACGGTGGTAGCGCCGGACTTAGTCCAAGTTGATACTTGGCACCTTCATCCCGCCCGCCCACTGAAATACTATTTTTCCCTGCCCGCCATTGCCCTGGTAATATTCCTGCTATTTAAGAAGTATCGTTTTGACTGGCGTCGGTTTGAGTTTTTCGAAAAAACCGCCCAACCCGTAGAATGTAAAAAGTAAAAATTATATAATTTTACGTTTTACGTTTTAAATTTTAATATGCCCGATCTAATCACCCATGCCGCTTTCGCCTCATTTTTTGCCGATAAAAAATACCGGTGGATTTTCTTTTTACTCCTAGGCGCTATTTTGCCGGATATCACCCGCTTGTTTTTCCTTTTTTTTCCTGACAATCATAGTGCTTACTGGTTTTTTTCGGCTTTGCACAGTCCCGTCGGTTTGATATTATTCTCATTGTTACTGGTTTTCTTTTTTTCACCGGAAATCAGGAAACAAGCTTGGCTCTGGCTGTTGCTCGGACTCGGAACCCATTTCGGCTTAGATATACTACAGAAGCATTTAAGCAACTTTTCCTATCCTTGGCTTTTCCCCTTTTCGCTTCAGGGAACCGGCT
>CALEFQ010000058.1 GCA_937877125.1 uncultured bacterium
ATGGTTGGGAGCGTGATTGAAATTATCCAAGGCCGGCGAAATCTCCATGATCAGCTGGTCATTGGCGCCGTTCACCCAAGCATCTTTTTCCTGCGCTGCTTGCTTCACCAAATTCTGGTAATCCGCCCGCGCTCGTTGCCACCCGCGCAAATTTTCTTCGGCTAAAGCCCGGTATTTAGCCAATTCCGCTTTGATCTTCTGAACGGCATCCGGATCACTGGGAATCGAAACTGGCGGCTGAATCGAACCAGGAGTTTGCTTTTTGCTTTTCATAAGGATTAAATAACCTTAGTCGCGTCTAAAACGACAAATATGATAACCGGGAAAATAGAACTGCCTAACAGTTTGGCTAAGTACCGCACGAGCGAAATATTTTTATCATATTTCATGCGCGTCGGACCCATGATAGCGATATGCCCCGTCTCCCCCGAAGGCAATTGATAATTAGAAATAACCAGGCTGCAGTCGAGCTCTTTGGTCAGTTTGGTCTCCGGCCCGATATACACCGCTACCTCTCCGCTTTTTTTAGAAGCCGTCTTGTCATCAATCTCTGGAATCTCTTCACTAAGACGCTCGAAGACTTCCGCTAGCTTGCAAGCCTTTTCGACATTAGCGAATTCTGGCAATTGCAATAAATTAGCAATCCCGGAAGAAAAAGCATGCTCTTGGTCTTTTTCCGTCAAAGCGGCATTCCCGGAAATTTGGGCCATCAAGCTGGCCGCCTCTTTCAGAACTTTGTCGTAATTAACCCGGATTTGCTTGAGCTTGTTCTCGAGTTTGACCTGCTCGCGCCGGGCCAAATCGACATAATTGATCATGGTATCGACAAAAAACCGGTAACCGCGACTGGTGGGAACTCGCCCCGCCGAAGTATGAGGTTGCTCAATGAATTTCTCGTCTTCCAGAGCCTTCATCTCGGTGCGGATCGTCGCCGGAGACATCTCAAAACCGTACTTTTCCACAAGCACTTTGGAACCAACGGGCTGAGCCGTCTCGGTATATTCCCGAACAATCGCGCCCAATATTGCTTTTTGTCGATTGGTCATAGAGCTAGTTAGCACTCTAAAGCCATGAGTGCTAAGTCCATTATAGTTATTCACTTTTACCTGTCAAGCCGGCTGGCACGATTCTTGAGCTTGTGTTAAACTGCCCTAGTCAGTTTAATACGTCTGTACTGTTTTAGGTTCTCTTTTTAGAGTCCCAGTGCAGGCAGTCAAACAATTATGACCAAAAAAATCCAGTTAGCCTTGGGTTTAGTAACCATGGCCGCCCTCGTTACAATCGTGGCCACGGGCTGCACTAATCCGGTCCAAAAGAAAGTCGAAGAACAAGCCGCCGAAAAGATGGCCGAAAATATTTTTGAAAAAGCCACCGGAGAAAAAGTCGATGTCAATTCCGCGGACAATTCCGTGACGATAACTTCCGACGAAGGAACCATGAGCTTCGGCTCTACCGAATTACCCGCCAATTTCCCGACCGATGTCCCGCTCTACCCTCAAAAGACCTTGACTTTCTCACACGTTGGCTCGGGCGATGACGCTGATTCCGCCTCGGCCACTTTTGAATCCGACGATAGTGTCGACAAAGTCTCCGATTGGTACAAAGCGCAGATTGAATCGAACGGTTGGAAAATCGAAGCCACCGATACCTGGGGCAGCGGCGCGGAAAAATACGTCAATTACACCGCCGTCAAAGGCGAGCGCACCCTGTCTATCGGGGTCAGTTTCACGGAAAAAACTCTTGTTACCGTCACCGTCTACAAAACTTCTTCGTCCGATCTCTAGAGAATACGAAAAGCTGCCGGTTTCCGCCGGCAGCTTTTTTTATAATAAAAAAACAAATTTGTTGCTCGAGAAAAATCTATTTGCTTTTTAATCTCTCGGCCAGTTTCCGTATCTCATTCGGATCAGCCTTGGGCCCTTCGACGGATGTAATGAATCCTTCATATTTTTTGAAGAATGCCGATCGCTTGCTCAGATATTGTTTCCAAATTCCTCTTTTCATGTGTCCGGTACCAGGCAGGGGAACTAGCTTAATGTGAGCATGGTCAACTCCAGTTCCTTCCATGATTAGACCAATGCGCCCCACATCTTTGAAATTTTTCAAAAGAATTTTTGATACTTTCTTAGCCACAATGATGAATTTTTTTAAAACATTGTCCGGCATTGCCAGCACATCACTACCATAATGCTTCTTAGGCATGACCGCGGTAAATCCCTTAACGTTAGGAAATATCGACAAAAAAGCGATAAAATAATCATCTTCCCAAAAAATCCCCGGAGTCTTAACATGACCTCTAATGATTTCGCAAAACAGACATTTTCCTTCGTCAGTTTTAGATTTATATGCGGGCATAAAAAAGACAATTATTCCTCTTTTTCTAACATCGAACGTAGCACTTCCTTCGACTGCACCCCCATTATCCGTTCCGTCGGCTGGCCTTTTTGAAAGAGCACGATCGTCGGAATCGTTTGGACGTCAAAACGCGCCGCTAATTCCTGCGACTGATCTACATCAACTTTGTAACAGCCAGCTTTTTCACCCAGCTCTTGGGCAAATTCTTCGAAGATAGGCGCAAACGCCCGGCAGGGGCCGCACCAGGTGGCGAAGAAATCGACGTAGACGGGCACTTTAGATTGAAGTACTTCGTTGTCGAAGTTGTCCTTCGTAAGAATGGTCATGGGGTTTTGGTTAAGGTCTTTGGTCTCTAGTCTTTGGTCTTTTGCCACACGTTAAGGTTCTTTTGCCCCGGGCTAAAGACTAAAGACCAAAGACTAATTACTAACAAACTGCGGCTGGCAATAATCAAAAATTTTCACCGTCCGGAATTTAATATCCGTGACCTGGCCGTTATCCAAAGTCGCCGTCATGACTTCGCCTAATCTGGTCTCCTCCGACCACATTTGGTCAAAGACGAAATTGCCGAGACTATAAATAATCTGCTTATCTTTGTAAATTTCCTTGTCCTGAATCACGTGAGGATGATGGCCGATCACCAGATCCGCTCCGGCATCAACCGCCGCGTGGGCAAACTCTTTTTGGACGGCAATCGGTTCAAACACATATTCGGTACCGGCATGCATGGAAATGATGACGAAGTCCGCCTCATCACGAATTGATTTTATATCCTGCTGAAGTTGGGCAATATCCATCCAGGCAATCCCGGTCCGGCTGGTCGTCGCCGCCCAAGCCTCTTCCGGCCCGACATTCTGGTAAGCGAAAAAAGCAATCTTGTTACCCTTAACATCCAGGATAGCCGGCGCGTGCGCCGCCTCGATATTCTCCCCCGCTCCGGCAGTTTTTATCTCTTGATCTTCCAACTGCTTCACGCTATCCAGTAGCGCCTCGCGGCCGAAATTCATCGAGTGGTTATTCGCCAGGGAAACGATATCAAAACCCGCGTATTTCAGGCCTTCAATCGCCTTGGTGGGAGTAATAAAACTCATGCCCTCGGGTGGCGGCGCCGCCATATCAGACACGGCGGTTTCCACATTGCCGAACGTGATATCCGCCGCTTTGGTAAAATCAGCCGTATTAAGAAAAGGGTAGCGCGGATCTCCCCCGTTCGCTGTTATCTTCGTCCAGACGTGGCGGGAAAGCATAATATCTCCGACCGCCAGCAGAGTAACCGGTTCTTTTTTAGGCGCAGGCGGAATCGAGGAATCTTTCACGACTGGCGCAGATTGATCGCCAAACGCTTCCTGGGTAATATCCAGTGTTTCCGCCGGCTGAACCGAAGCGCGCCCCCACCACCAAACCCCGGCGATGCCGACGATCAAACAAGCTATGACAATGAGTAAAAACTTATTCATAAGATTGATTAATCAGTATACCTTAGTTCCACGTTTTTTAGCAAAATTTTGGATTTCGGTCGTCTGGGCCCGGTGGCGCCGAGCCAGCAAATCGAGCTCGTCGCGATTGCTCACCAAGGCACAGCCGACCGAACCGTGTTTTAAAACTGTGGGGTGGCGGCGAATTGCTTCCAGAAAAGGCGAGCGAAAAATTTCCGCCGCAGACGAGGTTTTGATATTTTCTCGCGCCACATGAGCAAACGGACACGGCTCGACAAAACCTTGAGTATTGATGTGCATGGATCCGCCCCGCACCGCCCGGCAGTAACCGGCTTCGTCATATTCGTCATCAGGCAAATGCACCAATAAAATCGGCTTTTTCTGGCGCCATTTTTTCAAGCTTGACCGAAATTTTATGGCCGCCTCGGGTTCGGGCAGTAACCGAAAATCTTCCGGACGGATCGGAATTAAATCGTTATAAAAACCCGCGGTGCAGCCCCGAGCAACCATGTCATCGAGAAATTTCTCGCTTCCCAAAACCGCGATATTGTTTTTGGTCACCGTGGCCGAAAAACCGAATAACATCTTATGCTCTTTTAGTATTTGTAGCGTTTTTGTTATTTGGCGATACATCCCGGGGCCGCGTCGCTGATCGGTTTCCCGCTCAAAACCTTCGATGCTGACCATCGGCATGACATTCCCGGAACGCGCCAGACGGGCGGCGACAGTTTCATCGATTTTTAGACCATTGGTGACCAGTAAAAATAGGACCGAGCGATATTTTTCAAAAATATCAATAATCTCCGGCCGCTCCAACGGCTCTCCCCCGGTGACCACAAAGAAAAAAACCCCAGCGTCCACCGCCTGCCCGATAAACCGGTCCCAGACCGGCAACGGCAATTCCCGATCGCGGGGATAGGAGCGGGCATAGCATCCGGTGCAATGCAATTCGCATTTCATGGTCGGGCTTAATCCCAAGCCGATCGGTACCAGCCAGCCTTTTTCTCGAAGTAATTTTTCCCGTTTCTTTTCCGCTTTTTTCAAAGCCAGCGCCAAAACCGCCAGCCGCCACTTAGCGCGGCCGGTCGTCCGACTCCACAGGCGATGCATTTGCTTCAGGATCTGGGTTAATCCCGGTGATTTGTCAGGCATAACAAAAAACGCTTAAGGCGTTTCAATAGCTTTTATCCAGAAATTAAGATTCTTCAAGAAACGACTGACTTAATTGCCAAAAACCCAAGCACAATGGAACCTTTTTACCCCACGGCCAGAAGCGGCGGTCCTAGCTATATTTTATTTGTTTGCCGCGGAGAAATCCCTTTACCTCTCCCAACCCTTTGACAAAATTATCAAGCTGGTCATCAAAGACCATTATCCTGTCATGGACAAATCTTTTTCCCTGCCGTTGCGTCTGGGTGATCACGATATAATTTCCGCTTTCTGATTTTCTAACATCAAAGAAATAAGTATACTTTCCGGCCGGGACTTTTAAATTATATAGCTCGTTACCCTTAAGTTCCATGACCATAAATTTGATGTTTAAACAGTTAAAAAATGTCAATTAAGTCACCACAGGAATAATCAGGGCTTTCTGGAACAACCTAGGCTTTTTCGACAATCGGGCAGTGATTTGCCTGTTCACAACTTGTCTTAAAAACGGGGTACACTTCCAATCTGTAATCAAAAAAACCACCTAAATCTGATAGCGCCAAATAACCCGTTATTTATTTAACCTGTCATGGGCTCCATTTAAAAGAATTTGAAAAATAGTTTGTTCAAATCGCAAGCCACCTAATGTCAAATCGTAAGTTGCTACATCGGATTTTTCAATAATAGCATCGCGAACATTTTTATCGTTCTTAAGTATATCAATAAAGCTCTCGACCATAGAAAGTCTTTCTCCTGCGACAGCGATAATATTACGAAGCCGTTCCGGATCTGTCTCAGTTAGAACAATGCCAGCCCCCGATGCCTCGATACCCCCTATTCCCTCCAGAAATTTAGGAATTGTTGCGCTTCTTTCTTTTGATTCTTGTAGTTTCTCTTCTTCAGGCGATTTCTGAAAAGGATCATGAACACCTTCATGAAACATTTTATTTTTAATTAATGATAAGTAATGAATTTATTATAAATCCCATAATAAAGCACAACATTCCGCTAAAATTAGACCTACGGAGCTGAGATGGATGAAAAAGAAGCATACGGGGTTGCATCCAAAGTTATGAGGCTATTCAAGGTCATCTATTGGGAAGATGCAAATAAGTGTCGTTAGGCGCGTTGATCTAAGATCTCGAATAACCTCGCGTACTCTTCTTTGTGTAAAACATAGCCGGGAGTTTCTTTGGTAATGATCCTGTGGAGATTTTTGTAATGTACCAACCTAACTTCTGAAACTTCTTCCGGTTGCAGTTGAGCCCATTATCATTGAAGTTGCCCAGCAGCAGGAACTCCCAAGCCAGAGAAACGTCAGCATATATGCCTAAAACCTTCCAGTCCACTGCCCGTTGATTACTCTTCGGGCTGAATCGAATTCGGGATCGTGAATCCCCTAGTTTCAGGCACGGGGTATAAAGAACTACAGCACAACTACTCATGCGCTAGCGCTATCCGTGGACAGCGCTATCCTGATTCATAATTGCCTGGCACTACCGTCTGATCTCGTTGAGATCAGCTTCTGGCGACGTAGTAATTGTAATTATACACATCTTTGGATGATATGAAAATCCCCTCACTCAACACGTTGAGTGAGGGGATACCAAGTGTCCAAACGACGACGGACGAAGAGCCCAGGAACCTAGGTTCCGAGTGACTCAACCCCCAGAGCGAAACAACCGAGGCGAACATCACTACGACCGCCACCACTGCAGCACCAGCGATGGCAGTCGAGCCCATAATCACCGAAGCGGCCCAGCAGCAGGCGCCAACCGTCGGTGCGAACCGTATCTGTGCGCACGTAGTCGCCGTTCAGCGGGGTTCGCTCTCCCGTTCGCTTGAAATGCAACAGGATAAGCCCCGCAAGCATGCTGGCGTCTCCGAAGCTGGCGAGGTGGTGTTCGGGCAGTTCGTGTAACTTACGAAGTTCAGACAGAAGCTGAATCTGCTCGTCTTTGTTCTTGCTCGTGCTGTTCGCAACCAAGCGAGGAACGAAGAACGCCAGTGAATCTGCAGTCGGAGCATCGTTCTTCAGCGTCCAGTCCTGGAGGTACGCCCACTGCTCATAGCAAGGGCCGAGCTTTGGGGCATGAGTCTTCAGGGCGAAACCCGATCGCACCATAACCGCCACAGGACCAGTGTAACCAAGGCTCGTTGCGATTTGGCGCCACTCACGGACGATTCGTTCTGCTTCGGTGCGCTCGTACTCCTTGCGGGTAACGAGCACTTCGATTGCTTCCTCATCCGAGAGGTAGGTGAAGTAGGTTTCTTCCATCACTCGACGCTCCAGAGTTTCGAGGAACGGTTGAACCTCATCATCGAACCGATCCATCATCACTCGTAGCACTCCGTCTGACAGCTGGAGCAGCTTGGTAGCCACTCCTTTGAAACTCGCCGTTTTCTCTTTCACTGTGTAATCCTCCTTTTCCCAAAGTGGGAAAATTCCCCAACCAAAATGGCCAGGGAGAAAACCAGCTTTCTGCTGGCATTCCTCAAACCGGCTTCAGAGAAGCAGATTCATAGGAATAGCAGCAGAGCTTTTGTAATGTACGGATATCGATAAACTTTAGCATAAATCTGGATTATTGTCAAATTATAGTAAAACCAGCTCCCTGCTGGCATTTTGTTAGTTCAAACTCCCGCCTGGCTATTGCCCGATTCGCCACAACATGTCATAGCGCAGAAAAGTTACTTCCCATGAGAAGTAATTTGCCTTGACCGGCTTTTTCCCTGAAACAAGCACAAAAAATCCCCCTTTCGGGGGTTTTTATTGAATTTCAGCTAGTTTTTATCCACAAAAAACGAGCTTGCACGCCGTAGCCCGAAGGACGAAGGCGTGGCAGCGCCACTGGGATTTGAACCCAGGTTACTGCCGTGAGAGGGCAGTGTCCTAGACCACTAGACGATGGCGCCACAGAAAAATCTTTAGCCATTAGTCTTTGGTCTTTCGCTAAAGACTAAAGACGAAAGACTAAAGACTTCTTGATTAGATCTCCTCCCACCTTTTCCCCTGCCGGACCAAGAGCTGTTCCGCCTTTTCCGGACAAGCCATTATCTCCTTGACCACTTTCTCCAGCCGGATACCCTGCGAAGCTTTGACTAGAACCATATCATAAGGCTGTAAAATATTTTCCAGATATTTTCCGACGGGACGGCAATCATCAAATTCCTTGACCGTGGAAATCCCGGCGGTTCGAGCCGCGTCGGCCATAAATTTCGCCCGTCGGCCGACCGTGATCAAAATATCTACCGCTTCCGCCGCCCGCGTGCCCACCTCGCGATGTCCCTCTTCCGTATAAATTCCCAGTTCCAGCATATCACCGAGAACCGCGATCTTGCGGCCGCTGCCTTTCATGCTCTTGAGATACATCAACGCCGCTACGGCCGATACCGGCGCCGAATTATAAGTGTCGTCAATAAGCAGAGTTTTTTTGACGCCTTCCAGCAAATTCATCCGCCCGGGTAGCGCCCGGCATTGGCGCAAAGCCGCGGCAATCTCGACGAGATTCATCTTTCGCGACAAACCCACCGCGGCGGCCGCCAAGGCCGCATACGCCTGAGGCAATCCCACCGCCGACAAGCGCACCGGCACGATATTGCCGCGATAAGAAATTTTGAAGCTTAGCCCCGTCCGGCCGCTGACCGGACTGTCCAGCCACAAATCGCTGTCCAAGCTTAATCCGGTATCAGAGATCAACCCGCGCACCACCGCTCCCTGCTTGAAGCCGTAAGTCAAAACCTGGGCGGAAACACTATTTGATAAATCACTGACCCTCTGGTCGTCGAAATTTAGCACCGCCACATCCTCGCGTCGCAAGCTGCGGACCAGCTTGCCCTTTTCCTTGGCGATCTCGTTGACGCTGTCAAAAAACTCCAAATGGGTCGGACCGATCGTGGTGATCACGCCCAACCGAGGCTTGGCCATGAATATTAAAGGATCCATGTCGCCGGGGCGGTCAATGCCCATTTCCAGGACTAGAATCTCCGGATATTTTTTCTGGCCGAAAAACGCCCGGAAAAAAGCGACTGTTAGGATTCCCAGCCAGGCGATGACATTGCGTCCGCCCGTTTCCAGCCCTAAAATAGTCAGGGGAACCCCTAGTTCGTTATTATAGTTTTTTTGGCTCTGGCGCACCGACCAGCGGCTGGACAGGACTTTGGCGATAACTTCCTTGGTACTGGTCTTCCCGATGCTTCCGGTAACGCCGATGACGAAAGGCCGCCGGCGCCGAATTAAAGCGTGGGCGTAAACTTTCAGGATGCTTTCGATTGTCCGTTTGAGCACCGGCATAAATTTAGATTACTCGGTTGGCGGCGTGCCGCGATAAGAAAAGATAAATTTCGACAAATCCCGGAACAAGGGAGCGGCCACGGTCACACCAGCCTCTTCCGCGCCCTTCGGGTTATCGACCTTGACCAGCATAATGAATTCCGGATCACTGGCGGGAAAACCGATGAAAGAAACTATCTTCTTATTAGGATCATAGCCTTTACGGTCACTGGAGGCTACCTGGGCAGTTCCAGTTTTGCCGGCGATTTCATAACCAGGCACTTCCGCCGGTTTGGCAAAACCGTTTTTGACGGAACTACGCATAATTGCCACTAAAGTCGCCGCCGTGCGGCCGTCGACGGTTTGCTGGACAAATTTCGGCTCAATTTTCTTAACCGTGCCGTCGGCGTAGCGAATTTCCTTGACCAAATAAGGTCGCATCATTTTACCATTATTCGCCAAAGATGCAACGGACGTCACTAATTGGATCGGCGTCAGGGTCACCCCCTGGCCGAAACTGGAAGTGGCCACGTCGATCTCTTTCCATTCTTTAGCGGGCTTGATGTAGTTTTCGGACTCTTTGAAAATATCAATCCCGGTCAATTTTCGCAAGCCAAACTGGTCAAAATATTTATTAATCAGATCAGGACCCAGCAGTTGCCCGATCTGGGCCATGACGACATTATCTGACTTTTCAATCGCCTGCGTCACCGTCAAATCGCCGTAGGACCGGTTTTCAAAATTATAAATAGTATAACTGCCGATCTTGATCGATCCGCTGTCATGAAAAGTCGTCCCGGCCGTGATTTTCCCGGCGTCGATTCCGGCCGCCACCTGCAAAACCTTGAAAGTGGAGCCGGGCTCATACAGGTCAAAAATCGCGGAGTTATTGAAAACCCCGAGATCTTCCACTTCCTGATAAAAATTCGGATCAAAATCGGGATAATTAGCCATCGTAATGATTTCTCCAGTTTTGGGATTCATGACGATGACCGTGCCGTTATCCGCGCCGTGATCTTCCACGGCTTTTTTGATCATTTCTTCCGCCTTGAATTGGATGGTGCGATCGACAGTCAACACTAGATCGGCCCCGTCAGTCGCCCGCTCCATGGTTTTATCGCCGACAGGCAGCCACTGCCCCCGCGCGTCTTTTTCCGCGAGCAATTCACCGCGCCGGCCCGCCAACTCTTCCTCGTAATATTTTTCCAGCCCGGTCACGCCGCCCAAATGATTGTTCATATCATACCCGACATAGCCCAAGAGATGCGAAGCTAATTTCCCATTCGGGTAAAACCGGATGTCCTCGGACTGCAAACGGACACCGTCTAATCCTAATTCCCGCACCTGATCCGCCTGGCCTTTGTCCAGCTTCCGGGCAATCGGCTGGTAAGGATCATCCTTATCAGTACCGATTTTGGCGACTATTTCTTCCGGCTCGAGCTTAACAATATCATGGAGCTGGCGCGCCACTTCATTAGGATCGTCAATTTCGCGGGGCACGGCGTAGGCCAAATAAAGCTCCTTGTTGGCCGCCAAAGTAAATGTTCCGGTCGGTGAAGAGGAATCTTGCACCAGAATGCTGCCCCGCCGCGGGACCAGTTCTTCATAGAGCTCGTGCTGATCCTTGGCCAACGCCTGATAGTGTTGGGCCGTCAAGACCTGGATATTGAACAAACGGATAACCATCACCGCCGCCACGATCAAAACAATCCCCAGCAAAACTAAACTACGGTCAAAATTCAGCCAGCGGTTAAGAGTCGTTTTTTTGGTAAACATTTAATTAAAACAGGGCCGTCCGGCCTCCTGGAAAAACCAGAGAAGCACGAGTCACGCCACCGTGACCGGCCCTATCCTAACATAACTTGAAAAATCAGGCACGCCTGATTAGCGGCTGGCAATCGAACCGTCGGCCGCGACAAATTTGACTTTCTCAATGGGAACCAAGCTCGCCTGATCAATACCCTGTTGAATTTTCTGGAGCGATTGCGCCTCGTTTATTTCCAGCTGGAGGTTGCTGTTAGATTTTTCCAGGGCGCTGATTTCCGCCTCCATTTCCGCCGTTTCATAACCGGCAGTTGAGACAAAGACTACCTGAAACAAGTAGAAAAAGCACAGCAGGGCGATCATGAACACGATCACGTAACCCATAGTCACCGGCCCGGCCTGGAGATTTTTTCGGACGGTTTTTTTGCGCCGGCCGACACCGGTGCTGAAATTAGGCGTGAGGGTTAAATAATGGGCCATATTTTTGTTTTGAAAATAATAAGCAAGTTATATAATTATATTTTTTGCACGGCCCGCATTTTAGCGCTGCGGGCGCGCGGATTGTTTTCTAATTCTTCGGCAGTCGGCGTCACCGGCTTTTTGGTCAAAATCGTCACCCGGGCGCGATGCTGACAGCGACACACTGGCAACTCCGGCGGACAGATGCAATCTTTTGATTCCTGCTTGAAAAAATCTTTGACGATCCGGTCTTCCAACGAGTGGAAGGAAATTATGACCAAGCGCCCTTTATGCTTTAAGACCGTCAGGGCCTGGGGCAAAACCTTTTTCAATTCGTTCAATTCGTCATTGACCGCGATGCGCAGCGCCTGGAAGACTCGGGTAGCCGGATGAATCCGACCGTGATGATATTTTTTCGGCACGGCCGATAAAATGACTTTGACCAGCTCCTGGGTGCGATTGATCCGGCTTATTTTTTCCTGTCGGGCAATCGCCGCGGCGATCGGCCTGGCAAAAGGTTCTTCGCCAAAATCTTGAAAAATTCTCTGTAATTCGGACTCGGTGGAAGCATGAAGCAGTTCGGCCGCCGTCAATCCCCGGCTCTGATCCATCCGCATGTCAAGAAGCTCGTCTCGCTGGAAACTGAAACCGCGTCCCGTTGTCGCCAATTGCCAGCTGGACAGTCCCAGATCAAACAAGATCCCGTCGACTTCAGCAAAATTATTGCTCAAAGCGATCTCACTCAGCTGGCTGAAATGATTATGAACAAACGTTACCTGATCATGATAAGCCGCCAAATTCCGCTGTGCCTCCGCCAAAGCTTGGGCGTCGCGGTCAATTCCCAACAAACGCCCGTTCCGGCCGATTTTATCCAGAATGACGCCGGCGTGGCCCCCTAACCCCAAGTTGGCGTCAATGATCCGCTCCCCTCCACTTAAATCGAGGAACGCGATCGCTTCGCGGACTAAAACCGGAATGTGTTGCGGCATAAGTAAAGGCAAAAGGTAAAAGGCAAAAGGCAAAATTATTTATATTTTACCTTTTTCCTTTTGCCTTATTTTAGACCCCCAGTTCCCCCATCCGCTCGGCGATATCCTCGCTGTTTTTTTCGGTGGCGGATTTATACGCTTGCCACTTGGCCAGATCCCAAATTTCAATCCGGTTATACAGACCGGCGACGACCGCTTGCTTTTGGATCGTCGCGAACTGGCGCAAATATTCGGGAATCACTACCCGACCCTGGACATCTAATTCCACATCCATCGCCCCGGCCAGCATCAGGCGGGCAAAGGCGCGGGAGTTTTTCTGCCCGATCGGCATGGCCGTCATTTTTTCCGCCAGTTTTTCCCACTCTTTTTTGGTATAAATAAAAAGACAATTATCCAAACCGCGCGTGATCACCGCGCCGCGATTTAGCTCAGCCCGAAACTTGGCCGGAACAGCAATCCGTCCTTTCTGATCAACAGAATGGGTGTATTCGCCGATGAACATAAGCGATCTTTTGAAGTTAGTTTTCCCCAGAAAGGCTACCTTTTCCCCACTTTTATCCACTTTTCACCCCTCAAACCCATTATACACCACCAGGATGTTAAACTCAACCACCTGTCAACCCTCTGAATAAAGTCCTCAAATAAAAAAATCGGCTTGTTTAAGCCAATACTTATTGATTCAGCTAGTCAGGTTGTGGAAATAGATAAAAAGCAGTCCGGCCGAAGAGGTTTCGCCTAAAATAAACCGGCTCTAATCCGCCTTGACAAAAAATACTTATTGTTATATTGTTATCTGATCGTCAGTAGACAACAATCAGAAGAAGGAGGAATAAAATGCCAAATATAATGATCTTTGGATTCACTTGGGGCGAATACGATGAACGATTAAAGCCCCTAATCGACCGGGTGATTCAGAGCCTTGATCTCGGCGATGATGCGGTAACAACCTTTTTCCCATATCCGGCATGCGTAACAGAATCCTGTAACGGAACTCGGAAACGTATGCCGTACATCCGCGTCTGTTCCACCGGTGGCGCAGAAGAAGTTGGCCGAATCGTGCAGGCTCTCAAAAAAGCGAACCTCCGGGTCGATAGCGAAAAAGAATTTTTACCACCGGACGGATTTATACCGGCCGAACAAATGCAGGACAACGAAGCACAGAACGAATGAATGCCGATTAAATCACATAACCGAGCGACCTCATCACGAGGTCGTTTTCTTTTCGGAAAAATATCTTGCCTACTCTTTCCCCGCCCCCAAGAGGCTAATCGCGGAAAAACCATACCGAGCCCTGATCTTGTCCGCCGCTTTATTAATCGAAGCCTGCCGCTGCTGCTCCCCCGCTTCCAATACGTCAAAAATAGATCCTTGCTCCTGATCCGGCTTGAGACAGCCGAAACCCACTCCGAGCAACCGCACTCGCTGGCCTTTTTGATACAAACGTTCAAAAATATCTTTGGCTACCTGATGCAAATCCGCGGTATTACTGGTCGCGAGCATCAGTTTTTTCCCGCTGGTAGTGGTGGCGAAATCTTCGTAGCGCACTTTGACCTTTACTTCTTGCGCCTTGGCTCCCTGGAAACGCAAATCGTAAGCCGCCTTGTCTACCAGAAAAGTTAATGTCGAGTGTAATAATGTTTGGTTTTGGGTATCGACCTTGAAAGTCGTCTCCCGGGAAACCGAATGATCATGGGGCACCGCGGAAAATCGTCCGTAGTCTTGGCCCTGCGATTCGTGCCACAAAGCCACGCCAACCTTGCCCCAGCGCTGACCCCAAAATTCTAGCGGACGAGCGGCGATATCACCTAATTTATAGATCCCGATTTTCTTCAGTTCGGCCTCACTTTTGGGACCGATGCCGGGCAGTTTCCGGATCGGCAAAGGCGCAAAAAAATCTTTCTCGTATCCCGGAGCGACGACCGTGAATCCGCGCGGTTTCTGGAAATCGCTCGCCACCTTGGCCACGACCCGGGCGGAAGCCGCCCCGACCGAACAAGACAACTGGGTCTCGCGTAAAATATCCTGCTGGATCCGTCGGCCGATCAAGGGAATATCCGGGTACAATAATTCGTAGCCGGAAAAATCCAAATAAGCTTCGTCGAGCGATACCATATCAACGGCCCCGGTGTAATGAGAAAAAATTCTCTTGATAGCGGCTGAATATCGCTGATAAGCCTCATAGTGCCCGTGGATGAAAATCCCATGGGGACATAATTGCCCCGCCCGCCGAGACGGCATAGCCGAACGCACTCCAAAAGCGCGCGCTTCGTAGCTGGCCGACGAAACCACGCCGCGCTCGTTAGGTTTAGCGCCGACAATAACCGGCCAGCCTTTTAATTTAGGATTAAGCGCCTGCTCCACCGAGGGGAAGAAGGCATCCATGTCAACGTGAAGGATCCAGGACATAATTGGTCTTTAGTCATTGGTCTTTAGTCTTTAGCTGAAAAGTTCGTAGCAAAAGACCAAAGACAAAAGACTAAAGACTCTTCTTCATCGCCAAAGGACCCAACTGATCATCAAAGCCACTAAACCGCCGAGAAGCAACCCGAAAATAAAAACCCGCAAGGCCCGCGGCGCCGGCGCTTCTTCCGTTTTGTTTATTTGTTTCCAAGTGACAACCATGTATTTGAAAATTTAGTATTTGCGCATCAGGCCGACAACTTTTCCCTGAATCTGCAATCCCTGGCGGACAAAAATGGGCTTCATCGTGGAATTAGCTGGTTCCAGCCTAACTCGCTGGGCTTCCTTGTAAAAACGCTTCAAGGTTGCTTCCCGCCCATTGAGCAAGGCCACGACGATATCACCGTTATTGGCGACACTGCGCTTTTCCACGATGACAAAATCACCGTCATTGATTCCATCTTCGATCATGGACACGCCTTTGACTTGCAGAGCAAAATAATCGCCGGAACCCAACATGCTTTGCGGCACGTCAACTCGCTCTTGGCTCTCCAGCGCCTCAATCGGAGCACCGGCCGCGATCAAACCAAAGAGGGGCAAAGATTCGACCGTGCTGGCGGGCTTGTCTTCTCGCGCGATCAGCTCGATACCGCGCGCCTCGCCTTCGGCATCACGCAAATAGCCCTTTTCCACCAGCGAGGAGATATGATCGTGGACTGTCGCGACTGAAGATAATTCGAATTGCTGAGCGATCTCACGATAGCTCGGCGCGTAACCGTGCTCGCCCACGAAATCAGTCACATAATTTAAAATTTCGGTCTGTTTTTTGGTCAGAGATTTACCCATAAAACGATGCCCTTCCAGGGGTAGCCTGCCGAATCGGCAGGCCACTCCCGGGTTACGATTAAACATTATTCCAGTAACAATTAACACGCAGATCCAAGGCGTCTTTTTCCTTCTGCTCCTCAAACTGCGCCTGCTGAAGAAAACCTTTGATCTCTTGGAGCTTTTGGATGTAGAGCTGGACTTTGTCCAGATCGTTTTTTGTTCGCACAGTCATATATTTATTTCGTCTTTTGTTCGGTATACCTCCACTTTATCCGAACAAAAACCGAACGTCAATATCCGGCCTGTGGATAACTCGGATAATGAAAAAGAGGGCTATTCCCTCGTCATCAATAATTAAACTGTTTTAATTATAAGGTCATGTGACAGCTATTTCGAAGCAATCCAATATAATCGGTGACTGCTTAATCTGATTCCTTCGTGATTTAATTTCTTATTCACTTCCTCAAGATATTTTCGGTCATCATTTTTTTCAAAAGAGGGAATAATCGGCGCTCTTTCGAGCAATATTGTCACCTCATTTATCGACGGATAAATCTGATCAAAAAAACAATCCTTGGAATGCACCAATTTCAAACCGATTTTTTTTAGCAATCTAGTGATTGATTTCAATCGAGTTTCTGGCACCGGATAATTCTGCCCCCGCCCGAAAATCTGTTTCAATTCCAACTTATCCTTTTCACCAATCGTTTCCTCAATCATCAAACCTCCCTTTTTTAAAACACGGGAGCTTTCACCCAAAAAATCAGCGTTGGCAGAAAGCGGGCCGCGGGAGCTAATAATTAAATCAAAAAACTCATTTTGAAAGGGTAGTTTTTTACCATCCGCAACCAAGAAGATAGCATTTTTAACTTTGGCTTCTGCCTGCTGTTTCCTGGCCGTATCAATGTAGTTTTCATATGGATCGATTCCATAAATCTGTGACACCATTGGCGCTATCCGCAAAGTGAGTTCCCCTGATCCACAACCTAAATCCAGAACCTTACGATTTCCGATCAAAAATTTCTTTAAATAATCAAAAAAATCATACTTTTCGCCACTAACCAATTTCGCCGTCCCGGAAAATTCGTATTTCCTGAATTTTTTAGAATTTTTTTTATAGAATTCGTGGTAAAAGTCAGGCATTTAATTTCTCGTCAGTGGTTTTAATCTTACAAAGCACGAATAAATATTATCGCTTTACTTCTTCTTTCCCCTAATCAAATCAACAAACGCTTCGACCCGGGTCTGAATTCCGGCCTGGCCGCTGTGTTCATCAAGCGACAGGCTCAAAAACGGCAGATTTTTTTGCTGGGCGATTTTGTGCAGAATCGGGCGAACCGTCACTTCCGGCATGCAGCCAAAAACGGCCAGATGGATCACGCCGTCAAATTTTTGCTCGGCGTATTCCAGCAAATGCATCACCGACGTGCGGCCATGACCGCCGACCACGTAGCCGACATACGGGCGAGTCATTTTGGCCTCGCGTTTTTTCCGCCAAGGCAAAAATTCCTTCACGAAATGGGAGAGATTCAAATACCGGGTCACTTCCACGCCCTGCCTTCCGAGGACTTCTTCTATATTCTGATTGACAAACGGCTCGATCACGCTGTAAATTTCCCCGATAATCCCGATTCGCAATGGCTTAAAATTTCGTTTCGTTTGGATATGCTTAAATTCCTCCATCAAACATCGCTTGAAGCGCCGATAAAAAAAGTAATTTCTAAGCTCCGTTTGTCCGATCATTTTCCAGCAACGTTGCTGGATTTTATCAACTGCCTCGGGCGAAACGGCGCGCGGCCGATAATAATATCCCAGCTGTTCGACTAACTCAATTGCCTTGCCTTTGCGCCAGGCGCCGATAAATTTTACCAGCAGAACCAGAAAATTATGGTTAGACAACTCGCGAAACTTTTTGAGCCAATCTTGCGGCGTAAAAATGTAAAAATCGATTTTTTTACCGAGATCTTGTAAAATCTTGCGCTGGACCGCCGCGTAGTAGCGATAACGGCACTGGCCGTTAGATGAAAACATGACCACCGTATCCGCTCCCCGGGCAATCCCATTCAATTCGTCGCCGATATTTACTTTGCACGGAAAACAAATAAACTCGGGGGCGTATTTGACCCCGGTTTCGATGGTCGCGCGATTAATCGGATCGGGCGTCACCGGAATATGGCCCATCGCCCGCATCACCGCTTCAAAAGCGGCGTCGTAGCGCCCCATGTGAGGGAAAGTAATTTTACGTATGCGTAAAGAAGGCATTGGATTTATTAATGGCGGTAAAAGCTAACCGATAAAACTCGAAGCTTAAAATAAAAATTTAAAAGAATTTTAAAGCTTAAGACCTAAACAAGAGTCAAGCCCGTAAATTAGATTTAGTTTTTGAATTAGCCGCCTTAAGCGTGTCAACAAAAGCTTCCAGGCGCGTTCGGATCCCCGCCTCGGCCGTATGCTCATCCAAGATGAGCGGCATGTAAGGGCGTCGCGCTAGCTTGAATTTCTTTTCGACAAATTCCTTAAGGACCGAATCGCAGCCGCAATTAAAAGTGGACACCTGCAAGCCGCCAGCAATCCCCCGGTCGATCACCTCATCCACCTGGTCCAGCATTTCTTCCGCGAAATCCCAATGAAAAAAGAAATCCTGCTTATGATGTCGCCGGACCGGAATATCGTCAATCATCAACGGGACTGCCCCGAGACCTTGCAGTTGGCGCACCAAATCGGCGTTGACAAAACGGTCATAAAGATTGTACGGATGACTGATCAGCAAAACGACCGGGCCATCCGAATGGATCACCCGCTCAAACCGCTGCTGCTTTTCGCACCGCCGCCGCTCTTCCTGCCGCCGAGCCAGATCAGCCGCCGCCCAGGATTTTTCTTCGTTAAAGCCCAGTTTTTCCCCGATCCCGGTCATCGTCGCGACCAAATCTTTCTCCGACAGATTTATATACGGAGCGCAGATTTTCACCTTTGTCTTAAACATATACGGAATGACGTCAGCGAGCGCGAAAAACTTGGGACAGCCCAAGCGGTTTTTCTTCAGGCTGATATACCGAGGCGAAAAGAGGACATCAATCTTCTCCGCCAAGAGTTTTTGGCAATGGCCGTAATACACCTTGACTGGTAAACAACTCTCGCTCTCAGTGATCCGAACACCGGCCTCTAAAACATCCCGCGTCGTGGGACCGGAGCGGACCACCGCCGCTCCGAGAGCGCGAAAAAAATCTTCCCAAAGACCGGGATGTTTATAATAAATAAAGGCTTGGGGCAAACCGATTTTCATAAGATAAATAAAAAACACACTCAAAAGTATGTCCTACGATCAGCTTCCAATAATAGTCAACTTCCGTAAATTTTTCAAGCGTAATTTGTCCCATAATCTCAAGGTACCAGATTGCACCTGCAGGCGAACCTTTTGCCCGAAAGGTTTGATCGCTTCATGAGTCTTGCGCCAAAAAAGCGGATCCGTAATATTGATCGCCGAAAAATCCAAAACCAGCGGGCGCGGGCTGTGCTTCAGCAGACGCGCCAGACGACCGGGGAGTTTTTTCCAACTACGGCGATCTGACAAAACCGGCAATTTCAAACGCCGCGGCAGTAAACGCGAACCGGGAAAAATCGGTTGATAATCGAGCGGCGGCAGAACAGAAATCTCGCGACCAAAAAAACGCGACAAGCGGCGCCTAATTTTATCATCTACCATTCCCTCTTCGGTTTCATGGTGCAGCGGCTCAATCAGCTCTTCTCCGGTCAGAGTCGGACGATACTTACCCGCCTCTGCTTTTTCTAAGTAACGGACATAGGGACGCATTTGCCGCTCAAATTTACGGGAAGCGAAAAAGCCGAAAATAGCAATCCCGGCATAACCCCAGCGGCGCCGGCGGGCATATTTCCAGATCCGTCCCAGGTTATAAAACTGCCGATATCCCCTAAGGATCGCTCTCTGGTTAACCGACGGGCGCATCCGCCGCGGAAACAAAACAACTTTATTGCCGTCATAAATACTCCAATCCCGGGTAATGATGCGATTCTCTTTCTTTAACTCGGCGGTTAATTCGGTACCGGGCAAAGGCCCGAGCGGTAGTAACTGAATCGCCGTCAGGCCCAAATCGCGGGAAAAGGCGATGGTCGCATCCACCGTCGCCGGCGTGTCATAATCCGAACCGATAATGAACATGCCGTGCACCGCGATTCCCATGCGGGTAAAAACGCGAACCGCCTTTTTCATATCGGCCACCTGCTGTTTTTTATTGTAAACCTTCAGGGTCTCGGGATTGACCGATTCCAATCCGATCTGGACCATGTGAATTCCGGCTAATTTCATGAGCTGGACCAGCTCGGTGTCATTGGCGGTTTCCACCCGGACTTGAGCCGACATTTTTACCGGGATCTTCCGAGCAATCATCAAGCGCAGTAATTTTTTCGCCCGGTCCCGATTGGCCGTGAAATTATCGTCGACAATAAACATTTTCTTCTGCCGGTAAGTCGTCACCAGATGTTCGATCTCGTCGACCACCTGGACAATATTCCGCTCCCGCATCTTGCGACCCGACATTTTGATCACCGAGCAAAACTTACAGCCGTAAGGGCAACCGCGCGTCGTCAAAACTTCCAAGGACGAAACGTCAAAGTGCAGGCGACGATTGTAAAACTTTTTGGCCCCGTGAATGAGCGAAAAATCAGGAGTGATGTTGATGTCGGGGCAAAAAGCCGCCGCCGGATTATGAACCGGCTGATTATTTTCCCAAAAAGACAAGCCGCCGACCTGCCGCAAATCGCCGCCGGCATTCAAGGTTTCAATTAGCTGGATCAGGCTTTCTTCGGCTTCACCTCGCAAAACAAAATCCGAGTACTGTAGCGCCTCGGCCGTTTCGAAAGTCGGGTGCGGCCCACCTAAAACTACCGGGAGACCGCGAGCGCTGATTTTTTGGGCCAGACGATAGCTGGGAAAAGCAGTATTGGTCACCACGGAGATTCCGACTAGATCGGCCTGAAAGACTTCACGCCATTTGATCGGCGCCATTTTTTCGATGAATACTTTGACTTCGAACCCTCGTTTTTCCAACAGCGTGGCCAAAATCGGCACCCCGAGCCGGGGAATTTTACAAAACGAAAAAACGTTGATGCCTTCTTCTTTCGGCTCAAGCAAAACTATTTTTTTGATTCGGGACGCAGTTTTAAGCATTAGTAGTAATAATCTCGGCGATTATTAGGCGAATCATCTTCCGGGAAATTGACTTCCTTGACCAGCTCTAAATTATCAAGGCGGTTAGCTTTCAAATGCTCCGGAGAAAAAGTATAGAGGACATTATCGATATATAAGCTTCGCGAGACGGCTTCATTGCTGTAATAATAACTGCCGCTCTTCAAGAAAGAAGCTTCATCCGTCACGTGCGTGATCCGGCCGCGCAAATTAAAACCTTTCTCCAGGGTCAGATCGTAAACATACGCTCCTTGGTAAATAGTCTCGCCGTATTGGTTGAGCTGGGAACGCTCGCCCTTAATCTCGGCCAGGCTGATCGGGATAACCAGCAAATTCTTACTGCGGTCAAACAAGAAAGCTTTATGATCGGACAAGACCGGCGAATCGGTGCCCCGGTCGCCGATGACCACTTTATGCATCTCTTTGGGATTGGCCACGTCGGAAACGTCAAATAGCGCCATTTTGAGCCCTTGGTACCAGGCAAAATCCAACTCCCGCTGGCTTTTTTCCGATTCCGCCGCTTCTTCGGTTTCTTTTCCGACACCGATAATATGAGTCGCGTCATAGGGATGCAGATAATCGGAATAGCCCGGGATTTTCAGCTTGCCTAGCACCCGCGGATTACCGTGGTCGGACAGATCAACCACAAAGAGAGGATCTACTTTTTTGAAGGTCACTAAATAGCCCCGCTCCCCCATGAAACGAACGGAATAAATAGACTCGCCCGGCGCCAAATCTTCCAGGGAACCGGCGCGTTGCATCGCCTCGTTTAAAACATAGACGTTGTTTTTTGATTTTTCAGTTTGATTCCAGGCATGACCGACGGTGGTAGCGATCCGGAAATGCCGGTCAAACTCATCCATGGAAAACTGATTGAGAATATGGCCAGGAACTTCTCCGTTGGCGGAAAATTCCACCCGGCCGCTATTTAGCTTGAATTTCGAGACCGTGGTTTTTTCATCCGCCGCATCATAGGCCAGCCCCCACCAATAGGAAGGATAATTAGTCTGGGCGACGTATAGATTATCCGCCGAAGCATACACATTCTGCCCCGTCCCGACAATCACCTCTTTTTCCACCGGCCGGCGGTCATCGGTCAAAGATAAAGACGCCACCGTAATGAAATTTTCGGCGCGGAGCGGTTCCACATAAACGACCTCGCCGCACGGCACCATCGGCTGTAATTCAGCGCCGCTCGGTGTCACGTCCTGGGGATTTTCCTTATAGCCAGGCAATAAGTCATCGCAAAGGATTCCGGGACGAAATACCGGGTAAGTGTTAAACACGAAATATACCTCGCCCCCGATTTTGCGGGCGGTGACATAAGTACCCTCGAAATCATGGCGTTCCAGGAAGCGCGGCGCGGCGCGATCGGTGATATCAAAGAGCCGCACGGAAAACAAACTGCTGTAGCGCCGGGAGATTTCACCGCCAGGACCAGGTTCGGTGCGAACCGACTCCGCGCCGAAAACCAAAAGGCGATTTCCTTCAATAAACATTTCATCCGGCTGGTAATCGCCCAGTTTCACGGTCGACAGCAGGTTCATCTTGTCGGCCGGGTAAGCCTCGGCAATATTGAGATTGCCTTGCGCGATCGTGTAGATATAACGGCCGTCGGTTTTGACAATATCAGCCTCGTCCACTCCCTCGACTTGAACATTAGTAGCCGAATACTCCCCGCCGCCGCGTCCATCGGAAGAAGCCGTGCCCGGCGCCGCTTGCGGGACGGCCAGGCCGGAACTCTCCGACATTTTGTCGACACCGCGAGACTTTTCATCGGCCGTTTTTTGAAAAGCTTGCACCAATTCATCACCGGAGGAAAAACGCTTCAAATCGCCACTACCTGTATCAGGTTTTTTTGGACATTGCCACCCGCTGAAAATTAAAAAAGCGGCCAACAAAATAACCGCCCAAAAACTAAATTTAATCTTAGTTTTCATATGCTTTTATTTAATTAGTCATATTATAACAAAACAAGCGTCAAAAGGCAATGGCAATTTCTAATTAGTCTAATTAACCTAACTAAACTAAAAATACCCAATCCCCAAGCTTGAACATCAAACAATTGCCGGTTTAATGAGCCTTGGTTATTGGAATTTATTTAGGTTAATTAGATCAATTAGAAATTAGAAATTTTATAAGTACTTTCTGCCTCTCAACTTATCCGGAAAATGCTCCTGATCGACTTTGGCGTCTTTGAAGTTATGCGCGTATTTATAGCCTTGCCCATACCCTAGCTCCTTCATCAGCTTCGTCGGCGCGTTGCGCAAGTGAATAGGCACCGGTTCGTTGCTCGTCTTTTTGGCGTCAGCGGCCGCCAGGCCGTAAGCGATGTAGGCCGTGTTATCTTTCGGCGCTTTTGCGAGATAAATGACTAACTGCGCCAGCGCGGCGTTGCTCTCCGGCATACCGACGAACTTGATTGTCTCCATCACCTTGACCGCCAAAATCAGCGCCTGTGGATCGGCGTTGCCAATATCTTCCGAAGCAAAACGAATCAAGCGCCGCACGACATAGAGAGGATCCTCCCCCGCCTCAATCATCCGCGCCATCCAGTAAAGCGCCGCGTGGGGATCGCTGTCCCGCAGGCTTTTGTGCAAGGCGGAAATGACATTGTAATGTTCCTCGCCGTTTTTATCGTAAATCATGCTCCGGCTCATGGCCGCGTTGCTGATATCAGCCACCGCGATAATCGAGCCATTTTTCTTCCCGCGCGCCGCGATCTCTAAGATCGTGTACAATGCCCGAGCGTCGCCTTGTGACAGGTCAATCAAAAAAGCAGTCGCCGCCGGCGCGATTTTAAGCTTTTGTCGGCCGAGACCCTGCGCTTTGTCAACCAAGACCCGTTTTATCAGTTTTTTTAGATCCGGCTCTCCCAGTCGGTGCAAGACAATAACCCGACAGCGCGAGAGAAGAGCAGGAATGACGGAGAAAGACGGATTTTCAGTGGTGGCGCCGATCAGTATCAAGCGCCCGGATTCCACATGAGGCAAAAGCACATCCTGCTGGGCTTTATTGAAACGGTGAATTTCATCCAAAAAAAGAATCGTGCGCCGCGCTGTCAGCAGCCAGCGCTGTTCCGCTTGCGCGATTTCTTCTTTGACCTCTTTGGTTCCCACTTGCACGGCGCTATAACAAATGAAATGGGCTTTCGTCAGTTGGGCGATAATTTTTGCCAGCGTGGTCTTGCCCACGCCCGGCGGCCCCCAGAAAATCAGCGACGATAGCTCGTCATTAAAAATCAGCCGCGGCAGTAATTTGTCGGCGCTAAGCACGTGCTCCTGGCCGACAAAATCTTCCAGACGCGCCGGCCGCATCCGGTCGGCCAGGGGCGAGGGAGCATTCGCGGGCAACGCATCAGTTTTCTTATCAAAAAGATTTTCCTTTTTTTTCATATCAGTAGCGTAAGGCAAAACCAGCGGAAGCGCAATAGGGTCGGGAAAATAGCGCGTAAACCGTGAAAAGCAGGATTTTTGTTGAGCGCGGCTCTTTTAACTGCTCGAGAAAAAACCTGCTGGCAATGCGAGCTATCACCCTCCTGCACCAATAAAAATACTCGCGGACATAGCGAGTATAAATTTGGACGGCCAAACTGCTGAAACGCGAAGTTTAAGCCCATTTTCGAGACGTAATAAGTAGTTTGTCATAAGCCCCCCTCTGAATTATAATATAACAATACCCGGAGATATCCTTGTATCCGCAAGTCTCATATAAGGCAGTATTTCTTTGCTATCAGAAGATATTTCGCCTAGAAACGAGTTAGCTGTAATTCAGAAATCAGCTTCATGATTTTTGAAGGGGGCAAATTTTATAAAGTAGCAGTCTTTTCTAATTTATTATGCAAGCAACCCAACTATACCAACATCTCGAGAAAGATTTCATCACTCCAGAAATGAGTGATGAATGGGGGCAGGACATGGATTCTGTTGCCGATTTTCTTAGTGAGAACTTTAAGAAAAGATCTATGGGATTAGTTTGCGATTTTGCAACAAAAATCAATAAAGTATATACTGCTGTTTTTCCATCAAGAGAAGTTATGCAAAGAATTTTAGATTATGGAACTCAAGATGCGATGCTTTTTGTTCATCACCCATCGATATGGGATATAAGAAAAGCTCCGAAAGTTTTTCAGCAAATGGATAGAGATTTATTGCAACAATTTAGAAATAGGAAAATCTCTATTTATAATCTGCATGTGCCTTTAGATAATTTCGGAGAATATTCAACGAGTGTAACCTTAGCAAAAGCATTAGGGATAAAACCTGAAAAATCTTTTGCCCCTTACTTCGGCTCTATGTGTGGAGTTTTCGGAAAAACTGATGTGGCAACAGTTCAAGATTTAAGAACTAGATTTCAAGATACTGTTGGACATGAAGTTAGTTGGTATAATTATGGAACTAATGAAATCAAGGATAAAAATGTTGCTGTTATTGCTGGTGGTGGAAACAATGCAGATATGCTTGAAGAAATCGCTAAAGCAGGAGTTAATACTTTTGTAACTGGAATTACTGTTAAAAATGATCATTCCAAAAAGGCACATGATTTTGCTGAAAAACATAGAATAACTGTCCTTGGCGGAACTCATTATTCTACTGAAAGATTTGCTTGTATATCGATGGTTGATTATTTTAAGAAAGTTGGGTTGCTTTCGGAGTTTATTGAAGATAAACCTGTAATGGAAGATATGTAAGATCTGCCACTTTAATTCTTTTATTTTATGTATCGCTTCGCTCTTGGACGGCTGATTTCTGAACTCAAAATCCTTCGGTTTTTGCCCTGCTACGCTCTCCTCCTTTTATTCGTCGGGACAGATAACAGGGGATAAACGGAAAATGCCTCAGCTCGGCATTTTCCCAAATTGCTCCCTTCAGTCGCAACTTCGTTTAAGCCCGATGTTAGCTGTAATACTCCTTTTCTTTTTTAGGCTATCCCTCCTCCGCTAAAGCTACGGCGGGCACGCGCTCAATTGTTTTAAAAAATTTTCAAATTTCTTTTTAATTAATAATAGAGGGAAATAAGGTGTTTTCTCCGCGGAGTTTATCCCGCCGATTGGCGGTGCTCCG
>CALEFQ010000059.1 GCA_937877125.1 uncultured bacterium
TACGACCGCCCGCTGAGCGAAGCCGTTATTTTATTGGTGCTTTTTGTCTTTTTGCGCTGGCTGGTCAATACGACCGTTTTTGACGTCAAAGATATCAAGGATGATTCCCGAAAAAAAATTGCCACCTGGCCGGTGCTGATCGGTCCGGGACGGCTGATTTTCTGGCTTAAACTAATTACCCTAGCGTCCGTCATCCCGATATTAATAGGGGTTTATTATGAGGTTTTGCCGCCACCGGCTATCTGGCTGATCGGGACCGTGCCTTATACCTTTTATTATTTGGACCGGATCGGTCAAAAAAAGAATGAATCTTTTACTTATAATGTTATAATTGACGGCGAGTTTGTCCTTTGGGCTGTTTTCGCGAACGTGGGATATTATTTTTATGGAAACACTTAATCTCGTCAACCAATTATTCGTGATTCTCATCAGTCTGCTATGCTTATGGCTTGGTTTTTGGGTTTTCTGGGCCGGTCGGCGTAACCGTGTTAATCAGGTTTTTCTAGCCATGACTTGGGCGTTCCTGGGCTGGATAATTTTTGCTTATTTATCGGATCTAGCCGGATCGCCGCTAGCTGTCTTGTGGCTGATACGCCTTTCTTTCGCGGCCATCGCCGCCTCACTGGTGTTCACCTATATTTTTTCGGTTTATTTCCCGGTGGAATCTGCTCACACCCGCTATTTAAAAATAGCTAATTGGGTGGCTGTGATTCTGGGCTCCTCTCTCTTTGCTCTGGCGTTGTTTTCTAATCTATTGGTGGCCGATGTCTATCGCGAGGACTGGGGGACCGGTCCGGTTCTGGGGCCGCTGGGAAATTTTTTCTACGGCGGAGTGGTGGTTTTGGCAGTTTTGCTTCTGGTAAACTTTGTAAAAAAATATTTTACCCTGTCGCGCCAGGAAAAAACTAAGACCTTGTATTTTTTGATCGGCCTTGGAATTATGGTGGCCGCTAATGTTGTTTTTAATGTGATTCTCCCGCTGATCCAGGGCCAGATACAATTTTACCAAGTTGGTAATTACTCGGTTATTTTCTTGCTGGGATTCACGGCTTACGCCATGGTGCGTAAAAACCTCTTCGGTATCCGGGTGGTTTTGACCACATTGCTGGTCGCTTTGATGGCGATTTTTCTGCTGTTGGACATGATTGTTTTAACCGAAGCTATTTCGGTGATGATTCTAAAGGGCGTGATTCTGGCGGTTTTTATTTTTTTCGGATACTCCCTGGTAAAAAGCGTTTCCCGCGAAATTCAGTTACGGGAAAAATTAGAAGAAGCCAATCATAAATTGACCAAGCTTGATCAGGCTAAATCGGAATTTATCTCGATCGCTTCGCATCAATTGCGCACTCCGCTCAGCGCGATCAAGGGTTATTTGTCGATGGTGATTGGCCGGGATTACGGACCTGTTCCCGAACCGGTCGCCCGTGTTTTGACCCGCGTTTATAACAGCAATGAGCGTTTGATCTCTTTAGTTAACAATATGCTTAATATTTCCCGGATTGAAAGCGGACGGATTCAGTTTGAGCCCCGTCCTCTGCAACTTGAGCCTGTTATCTCTGATGTTTTAACCGAGATCACTCCCGAAGCGCAGGCGCGCCGGATCAAGGTAGTTTTTGACCAGTCTCAATCATCAAGCCCGAAAGTCCGGGCTGATGAAAAAATTCTCCACGAAGTTTTGAACAATTTGGTGGATAACGCCGTCAAATATACTCCGCACGGGCAGGTCACTATTTCCCTAAAACCGGGTCATTCATTTTTGGAAGTCCGTGTCCGGGATACCGGAGTCGGGATCGCGTCGGAAGACATTCCTCGTCTGTTTAAGAAATTTTCCCGCGGCCATGACGTTTATAACGCTTATACTTCCGGATCCGGTCTGGGCCTCTATGTCGTGAAGCAACTAATTGAAATGCATCAAGGTCAGGTTGGTGTGGTCAGCGCCGGGACGGGGCGGGGGAGCACGTTCTGGTTTACCTTGCCATATGCGTGATATAATGAAGTAATGTCACCTTGATAAGTAACCGCCTCGGGGCAACGAGGCTTTAAATTATTTATGAACACGCCCAAATTACTTCTGGTTGAAGATGATCGTGATTTGATTGAGATGTATGAAACTAAGTTTAAAATGGAGGGTTTTGCCGTGGTGAAGGCGGAAAATGGCCTGGGGGTGCTGGATCTCGTGAAAAAAGAAAAGCCGGTAATTGTTTTGCTGGACATTGTCATGCCGGAACTGGATGGTTTTCAGGTATTAAAGTCGCTCAAAGCCGACGCGGAAACCAAAGCGGTCCCAGTGATTTTACTCACTAATCTCAGCCAAGAAGCGGATATCAAGAAGAGTGCGGAATTAGGCGCGGCGGATTACCTGGTCAAAGCCAATTTCACCCCGAATGAAGTGGCCGCCAAAGTCAGAAAAATTTTGGACCGAAAATAAAAACCTGGCCAAAAGGATCTGGCTAGTGACGCTTGGTTTTTAATCAGTAGTTATGCCTTTTATCAATATAATCTGGTATATTTTTATTGGTTTTCTCCCGGGGCTGTTCTGGCTCTGGTTTTATTATAAAAAAGACCTGCATCCCGAACCACTGAAATGGTTATTTAAGGTTTTTGTCTGGGGGATTATGGCGGCAGTTCCGGCGGTGGTTATTGAATTGCTGGCTGACGCCCTCCTGCTTAATTATGTAGATGAAGCCTCTTTGGTTTATATCTGCCTGTCGACTTTTTTGGTAGTGGCGCCGGCGGAAGAAGTTATGAAATTTTTGGTGGTTCGGCGCACAGTTTTTAATGAGCCTGTTTTTGACGAAAAAATTGACGGGGTCATTTACGCCATTGCGGCCGGCTTAGGTTTTGCCACTTTTGAAAACATCTTAGCCGCCATCGGCTCTGGGGAAAATATCGTTATTGCTCGCGGGATCACGGCCACTTTACTGCACGCCACGGCCGCTGGTTTGATGGGCTATTTTCTAGGCTTGGCGAAATTCCAGCCGAAGCGACGGGGCTGGCTGATGGCCGCGGGGTTATTGTCCGCAATTATTGTTCATGGTCTTTATAATTTTGTGATCACCTTGGACTCGGAATTAACCATCCCTTTAATTATCGTCTTGCTGACCATTGTATATGTGATTCTAGCGATTGGTATCAGAAAAATGAGACGTTTGGAAGTTTGAAGAGGCGATTGTTAATAACCTTTTGGAATCATCCACATTTTCAGCGTTGAAAAATACGCCCCCCCGTGTATAATAAAGGCAAAACTTGTTATGGCGATCCAGGCGACCGGATCCTCGAAACAAATCAAAAATTTAATTTAGCGCTAACTTTTACCTTAAAACTATGTTTGGTAAAAAAACAAAGGAACAAAACAATATGACCGAAGAAAAAAAGATTATTCCGAAAGCCGCCGGCACTGATGAAAAAAAAGAGGAATGGCTAGAGACTCAGGAAGAAACAGAAGGACAGTTGACCCTAGATGTCTTCCAAGACGCCGATAATATTGTTATCAAGTCGACGATTGCCGGGGTGCGCCCGGAGGACTTGGATATCTCGATTAATAATGACATGCTGACGATCAAGGGAGAGCGGCGCAAAGAAGAAACCGTAAAAGAAGACGATTATTTTTACCAGGAGTGTTACTGGGGCGCTTTTTCCCGGTCGGTGATTTTGCCGATGGAAGTGGAAGCCGACAAAATTGAAGCCCTGCTGAAAGACGGTGTCTTGACGATAAAGTTGCCGAAATCGCGCAAAGCCAAGGCGCGGAAAATCCAGGTTAAGGCTGGCATGTAATTCCTGTAATTTTCGCCTCAGGGAGCTGGGTTATCGCTCGGCTCCCTTTTTGATGGTTCTAAAAACCTGGTTGGTAGTATGATCCTGAATCAAGATTAAAGCAGCTAACAGCGCAAGGACAGGCTTAAAAAGGAGTTTTTCTAGCTATTTGACAAAAAATAAAAAGCGCTTTATATTATAATTAGCACTCACGTATCGAGAGTGCTAATAACCTCAAGCGGCAACAAATAAGATTTAAGACTGAAGAAATAATCTTAAATCTTAAATCTTATTTCTTATATCTTAGTTTTTACTTTCTTATGTTATGCCAATCTTGCGGGTCTAGGCCCGCGACGGTCAAAATCAGGCAAACTATCAACGGGCGTCCCAGCGAGGTCCATTTATGCTACACCTGCGCCCAGCAACATAATGTTTTCGGTGGCGGCGCTCGTTCGCTATTTGATAATTTTTTCGGCGGCTCCACCGGCGGTGATCCTTTTTTTGGCGACGCTATCGGGCGCAGTTATCGTCCGCGCCAGGAGATAAACCTGGTTGATTACTTTTCGGAGCGAGCCAAAAAAGTCGTTTCCAGCGCCGCGCAAAAAGCAAATGAGATCGGAGCCAAGACGGTCGACACCGAGCATTTGCTTTGGGGTGTCAGTGAAGAGGAAGAGATGGGCCAAAAGTTATTGTCCAAGCTGGGCATCAAGACAAACGAACTGCAAGGCTATCTGGATGAGAACATGCCGTCTTCGGAAAAAGAAGAGGAAGACGAACCGGTCGAGGAAAAAATGCAAATGGTTGATTTTACCCCGCGTGCCAAAAAAGTTTTTGAATTGGCTTTTCGGCTCTCCCGCGAGCTGGGGCACCAATATATCGGCTCGGAACACATCTTATTGGGCTTGATCGCCGAGGGAGAAGGCATGGCCGCGCAGACGCTTCAAAAATACGGCATTACCTTGGAAAAAGCCCAAAAGGCCGTGGCCGGCGCCGTCGGCTTAGGTAAAAAAGAGGCGGGTGGCCCTAAAACGGAAAGCCAGACCCCGACTCTCGACAAGTACAGCCGCGATTTGACCGACATGGCCAAGGAAGGCAAGCTCGATCCGGTGATTGGGCGGGCCAAAGAAGTCGCCCGGGTCATTCAGGTTTTATCGCGACGGACAAAAAATAACCCGGTTCTGATCGGGGAGCCGGGGGTCGGCAAGACCGCGATTGCCGAAGGTTTGGCCCAGCGCATCATAGCCAATAATATTCCCGAGACCCTCAAAGACAAGCGGGTGGTGGCCTTGGATATTTCCGGGATGGTAGCCGGCACCAAATACCGCGGTGAATTCGAAAAACGGCTGAAAAAGTCTTTGGAAGAAATCGAAGCGACCAAAGGCAAGATAGTTCTATTTATCGACGAACTTCATACCCTGGTCGGAGCAGGCGGTTCAGAAGGGGCTATCGACGCTTCGAATATCCTGAAACCGGCTTTAGCGCGGGGACAATTGCAGGCCATCGGGGCGACGACCCTGAATGAATACAAAAAATATATCGAAAAGGATGCGGCCTTTGAGCGCCGTTTCCAGCCGGTTCTAGTCGACGAGCCGACGGTCAACGACACCATTGCCATTCTTCGAGGATTACGTGATAAGTACGAAGCCCACCACAAAACAACTATTTCCGATGAGGCAATCGTGGCCGCGGCTTCTCTGTCGGCCCGATATATTAAAGACCGTTTTCTACCCGATAAGGCGATTGATCTAATTGACGAGGCGGCTTCCAAAATCAGGATCCAATCGCTGGAAGCGCCGGTGGAACTCAAGAAACTGGAAAAGCAGATCCGAGATGCGGAAAAAGAACGGCAAGCGGCCCAACGCAACCGCCGAAAAGTAGCCGAGCTGACCAAAAGCATCAAAAAAATGGCCGAGCGTCGGAAAGAGCTGGATGTGACTTGGCGCAAGGACAAAGCGACCGGCCAGCCGACTGTTTTGGCTAGTGATATTGAAAAACTGGTTTCGGAATGGACCGGTATCCCGGTCGCCCAACTGGCTGAAGAAGAAGTCAATAAGCTTTTGAAATTGGAAGAGCGGTTGCACCAGCGGGTGATCGGGCAAAATGCCGCCGTCAAGGCGGTGGCGGAAGCGGTGCGCCGCGGTCGCGCCGGACTCAAAGATCCCGCCCGTCCCATCGGCTCGTTCATTTTCCTCGGTCCGACCGGAGTTGGCAAAACCGAGCTGGCCAAGGCACTGGCCGAACAGGTTTTCGGCAGCGAGGAAGCGATGATCCGGATTGATATGTCTGAATATATGGAGTCGCACTCGGTCGCCAAATTAACCGGTTCACCTCCCGGTTATGTCGGCCATGAAGAAGGCGGCCAGCTGACGGAAAAGGTTCGCCGCAAGCCGTATAGCGTAATTTTACTGGACGAAATAGAAAAAGCCCATCCCGACGTTTTCAATATCTTGCTTCAGATACTTGATGACGGCCGGCTGACTGACGCCAAGGGGCGCACGGTGGATTTCAAAAACACGATTATCATCGCCACCAGCAATATCGGGTCGCAGAAAATTCAGGACGCAACTGGTAAAAAAATTGGCTTTGAAGACGGCACCAAGGGCAAGTCTTTGTCCAAAGAAGAACTGCGCGAAGAACTAATGGAAGATTTGAAAAAAACTTTCCGGCCGGAGTTTCTTAACCGGGTGGACGAGGTGATTATTTTTGAGGCCCTGTCCCGGGCCGATATCCGGCGAATTGTCGACCTGTTGGTGGCGGAAGTCCAGCGCCTATTGCGCGGTCAGGATATCGGCTTGGAATTAAACGAAAAGGCCAAGGAAAAAATCGCCGCGGAAGGTTTTGACCCGATGTTTGGCGCCCGGCCCCTCAAGCGCCTGATCCAAAAGAAAATCGAAAACCCATTGTCGTTACTTTTACTGGAAGGTAAATACCGGAGCGGGGATCGGGTTGAGGTCGCTGTCAAAAACAATGAATTCGTCTTTGAAAAGGGCAAGACAAAAAAGAAAGGAAAAGAGCAAGCGGTGACCGCCTAGGAAGATCTAAGATCTAAGATCTAAGGTTTAAGAAATAAGAATAAAAAAAGTCCTCTGCGTTGGCAGGGGACTTTTGGGGTGGCGACGCGTAAGGCGAGTTTTCTTATTCCGTATCTTTCGGCGGGTCGACCAGTGGTCCTGGTTTCACTCCGTAAGCGGCGTCGGTGACCGGTTGGGCCCGCCGGGTTCCGATCTCGCCCCAGGTCACGTCAAAGGTGAGATGTCCGCATTCGGGGAATTCTTCAATCAACTGCTGGCAGGCGTTGGCGAGATTTACGGCCTCACGGATCAAATAGCCGTACTTTCCCGTGGTGGTCCCTAAATCAAGAAAAAAGTACCACTTAAGCGTCATGAGTGTTCCTCCTTTTTAAGTTATTTCTCAAACGGTCGTGTTATTGTAATCAAGCTAGCTAAAAAGTCAAGGCGGGGGACTCGCATTTACCAGGATCAAGCCAGCTTGTTGCTCAAAATTAAAACCCCAGTTTTTCAACTGGGGTTTCAGAAGATTTAATTGACGGCTAGGATGCCGTCCGGCCTCCTCCGGTGTTTAGCCAAATCACCATAACTTCCAGTAAATGATCGGCATAAAACCGTTGTTGCATGGCGAATGACTTATCCGGCATCGTTTCCAGGACAATCGCCATCATGGCGATCGTTTCCATCAGCGCGCAGATTTGTCGATCGCTCTTGTCGCAGGCAACCCAATCCGGATGAGTGATGTTGAAGATCAGGATGCCATTCGTGCGATCCAGGTCCCATAACTTGTTTGATCCGCCGAGGTCGTCATAAGCGAATTGCAAGCCGATGGAATTGTGGCGAACCGTTTTTCTCGGTTTACCCCGAGGACCTTCGACCGAGAAGGGGACATGATTTTTCTTTTCCTTAGGGGGGCGATTACTTGGGGGCAAGACTTCTTCGGTTGTTTCTTTCGGTTTGCCGTTTCCTTTGGAAGTTGCCAAGGAAGATTGGTCTTGTTCATCCATTATGTCCTGATCGGACGGCTTGGCGTGTCCGGTGCCAATGGTGCCGAACTGGAACAGGTTTCGAAGGGAATTCCATAAGGCGTCCGAGTTCCGTAACACGCTAGCCAGATGCTCCAGGGTTTTAAGTCCCAGGTTCTGGTAGCGCAGGGCGCTGCGCTCTTCTTTTTCTTCTTTCAGATATTTTTTTCCCTGCTGCTGAAACCAGTCGTCGAGACAAGCGCACAGGCCGGCGACGGCGTCTCCCTTTTGGAAGCAGTTTCGCTGCGGCGCCAGCCGGACTTTTTCCCCCAGGACTTCCCCTTCGAAAATCCCCGTTTTCAGGGCTTCGGTCAATTCCCGAGGCATGATCTCGGCGGCGCTGGACCGGATGAAATTAGGGAACGAAAAACGAAACTTGTTGCCGATTTCGCCGAACTGGACGTTGACCGCTTTCTTTCTTTGGCTGGGCTTGGTTACGTACAGACGGATGATGACTTCTCCGGCGTCAGAATCAATTGTGCGGAACTCCGGCAGAGGGCGTCCTTGAAAACTGGAAGCACGTACGTCGCGGCTTTGCTTCTTTCCTTTCTCAATCATGGTGATTTCAATCAGGATTCCCTTTTCCGCCATGATCAGTCCGTATTTGGTTTTGATTCCTTGAGAAAGGCTTTCGAAAGTGATTGAAGACAGCGATTGATCGGGCGTGTAGTTGAAGATCGCCACTTGAGTGCGCCACCAGACATTTTGTCCCGAACGTGATTGAGAGTTTTCCGGATCAAACAAGAGATTCGTCGAAATCGTTTGCGGAATCTGGAGCTGGTGATGCTGTTGCTTGATCTCTTCCGTGACGAAAGTCCATTCCAGAAAAGGTTTTTTCCGCGGCGCGGCACATGAAGTGAAGGTGTGTTTCTCACATTTCCCCAGGGGGGAAATTAAGCCGAGTCCGAACCGGCCCATTTTGTCGGGCGTTTTGATGCCCTTGCCGACAGATTGCAGCGCCTGATGGAAGATCTTTTCCGGGGCGCCGTCGCCGTTATCGCGTACCGAGCAGTAGCGGGTATCTTTGTTGATCTTGATTTCTATCCGTTGGGCCCCGCAGTCGATCGAGTTCTGGACTTGCTCTTCCACGACATCCTGCAGTGAAGGATAGGCGCCCGCAAGATGCAAGAGAGCGGCGCCGCGGTGGAGGTCGACGTCCACCATTTGGGTTGGATTAGGCATGATTATTCCTCCTGTTTCTGATTGGCGAGAGCGCGTGCCCTCTCGCCGCATAGACGCACTAGGGCGTTTTTCAATTCAAACACGGTTGAGCGACCCGATAATTCCCGTAGCAATTCTCGATCCTCCGGGAAAAAAGCTTCAGAGGCGACAAGTTTCGCCAGAGGCAAGGTCGCCTGGAAGAGATGAGCGAGAAGCGTTATCTGGGTGGGAGGGTCGAGCCTCGGCGCAACGGTCGACGGGATTCTTTCTGGTGACGGGAAAAAGTTTTCCGGCTTGTCGATCAAACGTGCGAAAGCCAATTTTTCCCGACACCGCCTTTCCCTGGTCTGTATTTCTGGCAAATTTTTCTGAAACAAATTCTCGATGATCTGGTTTTTTTTGGCCGAGGTGCCGCCACGGGCGTTGACGAGATAGATGACTGAATCGTGAGTCAATCCGAGAATTTTGGCGATTTCCGCCACCGTCAACAGGCGAAAAGATAGAAGTGCGGAAATTTGCCGACAGGCTACCGGGGGATTATTTTCTCCGGCCAGTCGGTAACCAAGTAGTTCCAGCAGAGTATTCAATCTCGCCAGTCTTTCTCCTTTGGGTTGATGTTTTCCTCGGAACCATTCGGCCACTTGCTTCTCCGTCATGTTCATGAAGTCGGCCGTTTCTGCGCGCAGGCGCAAGAAAGATTTCGGATCAAGTCGTTTCTTGAGGTCCCCTAGGCATTCCAGGGGAGTCATGTTATTTGGCATATTTACCTCCTGCTGCATCAGCAGCCGCCGTAAAGTTAAAGAACATTCCTAGAATTATTAGGAACTCATAAAAATAGTTAAAAATAACCAATTTGTCAAGGGATATTGACTTGCTTTTAAATATCTGCTATACTTATATTAGCAAAACGGGTGAACAGCCCGTTTTGTATTTATTAGCCCAAAAAGCTGATAAAGCCTATTGGCTCGATAAAAATCGGTTAGTAGGTAAAAAAAGACGTCTTAACCACTTTATCTCCAGGATGGGGAGATAAGGTAAAAAAAAACACTATGGAAAAGATGTATTTCTACAGCTTCCTGGCGTTTGGCGCGTATTGCGTGGGATTAGTCATGGTTAGCGCCATAAATTTTACTTACGGTTTTTAGAGTAGGATAAGAATCAAGAAAGGCTCCCAGCACCGTGAGGTGTGAGGGGGTTTTTCTTATTAAGGTAAAAGGCAAAGGGCAAAAAGCAAAATATTTTGAGAAAGTTCTTCTGTGGTTTTGCCTTTTGCCTTTTGCCTTGCTATAATATCACTGGCAAACCGTCGTTTGTCGTTTAAACCAACTTAAAATCAAAAACCATGGGTGAACTACTACAAAATATAACCTGGACTACCCAGTCGCCGGACATTTTGGTCTGGCGTTTTCCCGATCCGGACCAGATTTTACAAACGCGCTCCTCGGTCATTATCGGTCCCGGCCAAGCGCTTCTATTTGTTAACGAGGGCGTGCCGCAGGGAATTTGGGACAAGCCCGGCCGGACGGACATCAAAACGGCCAATATTCCTCTGCTGACTTCCATGCTTTCTATTTTCCGGGGGTTTGAGAGCAAGCACAAAGGGAAGATTTTCTATTTCAATATGAATGACATCCCCAATATCAAGTGGGGGACAAAAGCGCCGCTGAAATACGCCGACCCAATTTACAAATTTCCCGTCGGGATGCGTGCTTTCGGCAACTATACCTTGAAAATTACTGATCCGATGAAGTTCTTCACTGAATTTGTCGGCGATCGCGACGCGATGACGACTACGGAATTCAAGGAAGTCATCAATGGGCGCATTCACACTCCGATTACTGACGCTTTGGCCACGGCTAAATACGGGTTTACCGAAATTGATTCCAAGCGGGACGAACTGACCAAGGAAATAAGCGTGAAGATTGCCCAAGAATTCGGCGCGTTCGGCTTCACCATGAAAGATTTTCGGATTGAGAGTACTGATTTTGACGAAGCGACCCAAGCGCGGGTCAATACCATTGCTGATTCTCAAGCCAAAGCCCAAGCGATTGGTGCCTTAGGCGGAGTTGATCAGACCGCTATGAAGAATTACCAGACCGCCGAACAATTAGCCGCTCTCAATAAAGCTGCCGCCAACGAGGGCGGGGGCGCTGGTGGCGCGGTGGGCGCCGGAGTTGGCCTCGGTGCCGGCGTGGGGCTGGGGAGTATGATGGCCCAGGGAATGCAACAAAATCAGCGGACGCCCCAACAACCGGCGGTCAGCGCGATTTGTGCCGCATGTAAAAAACCAATGGCGGCCGGGAGCAAGTTTTGTCCGATCTGTGGGGCAAAGCAATAAGCAAGTAACAAATAAAGAGGAATAAAAATGAAGAAAAAATATCTATTTACCATCCTGGTGGTTGCTTGTTTGGCGGTGGTCTTGTCTGGAAGCTTGATTGCGCAACAAGTCGGCGCGCGGGCCGGCGGCGGCCAAGATTACGTCCCGTCATCCGGGGGGTTTTCTTCCGGAAGTTCTGATTTTGATTTCGGTTCTTCCAGTTCCTCTAGCGGTTATTCGAGCGGAGGTGGCTCATTCGGCTGGGGCGGAATTGTCGGTTTAATAGTTTTCATCGTCATTATTATCGTGATTTCGACAGTGGTTCGAAAAGCCCGCCGCGGCGGCGGGGGCGGAGCAGGTCGCCCGGCCGGCGGAGCCGGTCCCGGCATGACGATGTATATCGGCGGAGTACCGATTAACCTGGGCGGACAGGGAGGGACGCCGGTGCCGTCGATGCCGCTGGCCAATGTGCAGGCGGAACTGACGCGTCTTCAGCAAAAAGATCCGGCTTTCAACGAGCAAGCCTTTAAGGATTACGCCCAAAACGCTTTCTACAAAATTCAGGAAGCTTGGGAAAGCCAGAATCTCCAGATTGGCCGTCCCTTCATGACCGATCAGCTGATGCAACGTTATGCCACCCAAATTAGTGATATTCAGTCGCGCGGCGAGAAAAATATTTTGGAAAACATGGTGCTAGGGCATATGAACATCACTAATATCCGGACCGATAACGCCTACGATTATATTACTCTGCAAATGGACGCTAGCGCGGCTGATTATACAGTTGATCGCAACGGTAAATTTATGCGCGGTAGCAAGACCCCGCAGCATTTTACCGAATACTGGACTTTCCTGAGAAAAGTCACGGCCAAGACAAATGTGAAGAAAAGCGTCAAGGCGAATGTCTGTCCGAATTGCGGCGCCCCTTTGCAATTATCGGCCACCGGGCAATGCCAATACTGCAATGCGGTCGTGACCAGTGGCGAATGGGACTGGGTCTTGAGCGAAATTACACAGGCGCGATAAATTTCTAAAATTTATTTTGAAAAAAAACGCAAAATATAAATTAATTTTGCGTTTTTTTGTTTTTTCTCTGTAAAAACCTTGACCTGATTTTTGGCTTTGCTATAATGAAATTGAGCAGATCGATGTTTTGGAAAACAGCGCCGTCGCTTTTCTCCCGGGTCGGAAAAATATCTCATAAAAAAAGCTTTTGACCGCGCCGTCGCTTTTCCGAGCCGTCGCTCGAGGGGTGGATAAGCCGGTACCAAATGACAAAGAATTCCGAAAAAATAGGATTGGGCTCCCGCGTCGAATTAGCGATTGCCGGCCAGCCTCATAATTATGTCATCGCCGAAGAAGAAGATCATGGTGATATTCCGACGCTCCTGGTCGCGTCGGCTCTCGGTCGCCGGCTGTTGGGACGTTCTTGCCCCGACCAGTTTCGCCACCGTCTTAATGACGGTCGAGTGGTGCCTGTCGAAATCCGGCGCGTGGCCAATGAAATCTAGCTATTGTTGGTTCAGTTCCCCCAATAGCTCCACAATCTTTTTCAGGTAACGTCGCTTTCTGGAGGGTTGGCGGCTGTCACCTGAGCGGGTTATTGCGGGGATTGAGTCAACAAGATTAAAATAAAAAATATATGAAAAAATTTTTCGTCATTTCGGGATTGGTTGTCGCGGCCCTGGTTGTTGTCTCTTTTACTTCCTGCGGAAACAATAATACCGTAACTACGGTAACTCCGCCCCAGACGGTTTCGGCGACGCCGATACCAAGTGAAAATCCCACACCGACACCGGCGGTTTCTGTCAGCACCACCGCCGCGGAAGTAAAAAGCCAGGTGTATACGAATACCAAATTCGGTTACCAAATAACTTTACCGGCTGGTTATAAAGCTCTGGTGGAATCCCGTCCCAGTCAGCCCTACCCACAAGACAAAGTCGTCATTCGCGACGCCTCCGGCCAAGAATTCGCCACGATTTACACCCCGATGCTGGAAACCGGAGCGGAAGTTTGGGAACCGGTTGAAGAAAGAGATATTTCCGTTCCGGGATCAGCGACGGTTTTACATACTTGGAAAGGCAAGCCTACGGCGGAAGCCCAGGTTGACGATTGGATTTATTGGGTGACTTGGCGAGGGGCCGACAACGATTTTCAAAAAACCGGCCTGATTATGTTCTCATACCTGCCTGAACAAACCGTCAAGCTAAAAAACTTTGAATCAATGATCAACTCTTTCCGTTTTCTATAAAACCAAAGAGGAGGGTTCTTTAACAATCTAAGCCGGACTTTGTCCGGTTCAAGGAGGACAAGAGCATCTTGAGATCTGGTTTGCTTTCGGCAAATTGTCCCAGAAACCCTCGGGGTGTTTTTTGTTTGCGGAAAATTACGCCACGGTGGCGTTTCAAAAAATCCGACAAATTTGTCGGGCAACAGCTCCGGTGACCGGGGCAAGGAGGTGTGCGGTGAAACAGGTTTATAGTTTCATGGTGCGGTTTATTTTCGGGCTGGTGTTGGCCGGATCAATTGTTCGGGCTGACCCGCCGTCTTTGCGCCTGCCTTTTTTCGAAGGCGAAGAATGGTGGTGCGCGCAGGGCAACAATCAGGGGCCGACGCATCGGGGCAGTTATGCCTATGCCTGGGATTTCAATTGGGGTTCCGGGTACGATGACGAGGGCAAGCCGGTTTGCGCTCCGGCCGCGGGGACAATCGTCTATTCCGACTGGAACGGCGTTTTAGGAAACTTGGTCTTGATTGATTACGACAATAGCGATGCCTATGGGATGCTGGCTCATCTGGAAATGAGGCTGGTCAGCCAGGGCGAGCGGGTTAAAGCAAGCCAAGTGGTCGGACTCTGTGGCGGAACCGGCGGTTGGTCGCCCCATTTGCACTATCAAACTCAAAATGCGCAGGGAGTTTCTATTCCTTCTCATTTTGAAGAGTGCGGGGTGCCGGTGACCGGCGGAACCTATCTTTCTCAAAACTCTCATCTTTTCTACGAGGCCTATCAGCGCCAGGGGGGATCAAGCTACTTAGGCGAGCCGCTCAATGACATCCATTGGTACTATGCTTATGAGCCGCAGACTGAAGAGCTTAATTGCTACGTGCAGGATTATGACGGCGGAGCTTTCGGTCCCTGTGCCATCGTCTATGATTGTCTCGGCGGCGCTCATCGCGCGGTAGTGGTCCGTTCCGGATTCTGGGGTTACTGGAAATCTCTGGGCGAGGGCGGGCCGCGCTCGCCGTTGGGACCGGCTTTGACCGACGAGTATTCTTATCAGGGAACCGCCCGCCAAGATTTTCTCTTCGGCTATTTAGTCTGGCGCAATGGTCGGGCCCGGGCGACTTACTATGCCGACTTGGATTCCGCCTCGCCCGGATACGGATCGGAAGGCTATACCCATTCATTCCTTGATTATTACAATAATCACGGAGCGGGAGCCGCGTTTGGTCGGGCAACCGGCAAATTTGGAGGCGGGCCTGGCGTGCGCCGCTGGGGGAATATGGAAGTCCAATTTTTCACCGGCGGCAGCCATGCCGACTGCGCGATTACCTACAATCGGACGTCCGGGGCGATGGCCTATGTGTTGCGAGGTCGCCATTTTGCCGAATATATGGCGCGGTGGTGTCCGGGGAAAAGCGGTCAGTTTATCGGCGCGCCTTTTTCCGATCCGTTTCAGGCCGCGAATACCGGAGAGGTGCGCCAAGATTTCGATGACGGTTACTACATGCTCGAACAAAACGACCAGGTTTCGGTTTACGCTTCGAATAACCAGTTGCTTGACGCCGATGACCTCTATATTCCCGATACCGTTTCGGTTAGCGATGACGGGCCGTTTAGCTGTGATCCCACTTTTCACCTTTTCTGGCCGGTACCGGAAGGCAGTCGTGATTTCTATCTCCAGGTGGCCACGGACCAAAATTTTGCCAATGTGGAATGGGCAGGGTGGGTCAATTCGACGAGCGGCGACCAGACTTATGCCGGTCAGCCGGGAAAAACTTACTACGGTCGGGTGCGTTGTCAGGGGGAAAACGGAGTTTTGAGCGACTATGGGTCGTCTAATGCTGGAATCGTAGTCGGTTGCGGCGTTCCCTGTGTCGATGAGGGTGTCTTTTCCAACGATTCCGTCGTCCATTTTTCGTATCAGGTGCCGGCCAATATCGATCAGGTCCATCTGCAAGTGGCCTCCCAGTCAGATTTTTCCCAGGTAGTCTGGGAAAGCGATTTGTCTCCGTCCGGCGATTTCGCTTTTAGTGGGAGCGAGGGGGTAACCTATTTTGCCCGAGTTCGGCTGCGGGAAAGCGGGGGACAGTGGGGAAGCTACGGCCAATCTTCAGACGGAATCACGATCGGCCTAACTTTTCCTTGTCGCGACGACGGCGATTTCTCGGCGGACCCTGTTTTCCACGTCTTTGTCGATTATCTGCCCGGGATGGTCCAGGCTTACTTCCAAGTCGGGACTGATCCGCTGTTTCCGCCTGGTTCTATCTACTGGGAGGGTTACGGCAGCGGTACCGACAAGGCAGTATCGGGTCAGTATGGAACTACTTACTACGCTCGGGCAAAAGTACTAGACGACGGAGGGCACTGGGGCGGCTACGGCCAGGTTTCCGATGGTATCGGTGTCGGCCGCGCCCCGCGGTGCTGGGATGAAGGAGAAGTTTCAGTCGATAACGTCATCTCTTTCAACTATGAAGGCATTCCCAACGCCACCACGGCTTATATGCAGATTGCCGTTGACCCGTCTTTCACGCCAATGTCGATCGGCTGGGAAGGAAACGTCCCCGTCGTCGGAACCAAGACAATTACCGGCGGGGCGGGGATTACCTACTACGCGCGGGTCCGCCTGGAAGAGGGTGGCCACTGGACCGGTTACGGAGAAGCGTCCGACGGCATCACTATCGGCTTCACGACCGCGACTTACGACAACGGCGATTATTCATCTAATCAGGCGATCAAATTCACCTGGGATTATCCCGATGGCCTAGACGGAGTTCAGCTGCAAATCTCAAACGATGCCGCGTTTACTCAGGTGGTTTACACGGGAATGATGCATACCGACAGTTTTGTTTTCAGCGGAACGATTGATGAGACCTATTACGCTCGAGTGCGCGGGTACGAAGGAAGCTATGGCGCCTGGGGGAATGCCAGTGACGGCATTTTGGTGGCTTCGGAAAGCTGGACGGCTGATGAGGGGGAGGTTTCTCCTGACCGGCTGGTCAAGTTTACCTTTGATGCTTATCCCGGCATTGCCAACGCTTATTGCCAGGTGGCGACCGATCCTGATTTTCTCGAGATCCTCTGGGAAGGCTGGACTAATACCGTCAAACACCAGTGGGTTTTCAGTGGCCAACCTGGCCAGCACCTTTATGCTCGGGTCGCTCTGAAAGATCCCCAGTCTTTCCTGACACCGATCGGCCGATCTTCAGACGGAATTCTGATTCAGCCGTCAGGAATGCCGCCGTTGCAGCAATTACTTCAGGCTCCCGGCGCGAATGCCGATTCCCCGGAACGGTTGATCGACGATGAGGTTGAGTTCGGTCCGAGTGACGAATAAGCGGCCACGGAACCGACATTTTCACTCTTCAGGTGGATCGTTTTGCCGCGAGACGAAATGATCCCGACAAAATAAGCCGCCAATAAATATATTGGCGGCTTTAACTTAAACCAAAACCCCGCCTCGCCCTTCAGGAAACTTCAGGGCCTCGGTAAGTTTAGATTATTAATTTACTAGAAAACCCCGCCTCGCCCGGCTTTTTAGGGCCGAGGACGGCGGGGTTTTAAAACGGATTGTTTAGATCCGTAAAACTCAAGAAAAAACAGAAACGATATCTGAAAAGATATGCCGAAGCCTATTGGATAGCACAGATTTCATATTCGGCTTGACCGTCGGGGAGCTTTACTTTAACTTTTTCTCCCAGCTGGTGGTTCAGTAATGCCTGCCCGATCGGAGAAATGTGGGAAATTTTCCCTATTTTGGGGTCAGCTTCCCGGGAACCGACAATGGTAAATTGCCATTCGTCATTTTGTGAACGAACCTTGACCACAGAACCGACGCGGACAGCCCGAAGCGACCCGGGGCGCTTCGTGATTACCTGGGCATTATCTAAAGAAGCTTCTAATTCGGCGATTTCTTGTTCGACGTCATTTTGTTCTCGTCGTGCCATCTCCAGCTCTGGATTATCGCTCAGTTCGCCGGAAACCTCCCGGGCGTCTTCAATAGCCTCGGCGATTTCATAACGCTTGATTTTCTTCAAATATTCTAACCTTGCCTGTAGTTTGGCAAACCCGTCTTTGGTGATGAAGTTAGTCATAGCCATCAAAATATTAGGTTAATTTTATGTTAAATTAACAGGAATTATCAGGGAAGGCAAATTTTTTTACCCAGAAATGTCAGTTAAAATTAACATATTGGTAATAATTATTTTTATGGCTATGTTTAGCGTATTTTTTAGCACAAAATCAGTCTTTTGGCCAGTGAATGTGTCAGTAATTAATAACAATAATTGCTAGAAATAATTGATAACTGCCGGGATATTCCCAGTTATAATAAAAAACCTCTTTTAGGAGCAAGAGGTTTTTCCTGTCTTATTTTTTGTCTTTATCCAGCAGTTCTTTGATCTTTCGGTCTTCCCAATCTTTACTCATAATGCGATTCGTGCCGAAAGTACTGACGGCATGCATAATAACGGCGATACCCCAGAAAACAGTGACCCAATAAAACCACCAAACTCCCGGGGCGGTGATTAGATTTATCAGAAATAGCACCACATTGATTCCGATATAGGTCCAAAGGTGCTGATAGAATTCCCGAAGCTCATGAACTCTTTTTTTAGCGTCTTGGTAGCGGGGATCACTCTGGTTGATAGGTTCGGTCATAGAGGATTATTTAATATTGATATTTTGATGGCTTAGTCTTCGGTTTAGCCTTTTCCTCTTTCCCGCGAGCGTATGCGTTTTTATTAGCCCGACGAGCGGTTATCGGGTCAACTTGGTGGCGGATTTTCGGTTCCGGGTGATCGCGGTGGTTTGATAATTCCTGTTGCAACCGGGTTATTTTTTCCAGGCGACTTTCTTCCTCAAGCGCCGATTCCGCCTGATCAGATTTTCCTTTTTTGGCGTCGTTATTAACCGATTCTTTCTTTTTCAGCAAAGCTTCTAATTGGTCAGATATTCTTTTCCTCTCTGGTCCGGAGATATCGAGCTGTTCAATTTTAGTTTTCAATTCAGTCGCTTTATCAGGATTAATCTCCCCCCTTTTGTCCAGGAATTCATTTTTTGCTTCAGAAGGATAGCTCGGCGTGGCTCGCCAGATGCCGCCTTCCATGGTTCGTCGGGACATATTTTTGAGGTTAATTATTTCATTTTACCAAAAATTTATTGTTTCGTCGAGGTTTACAAAAACTGGCATCATTGCTATACTGCATTGTTTCGCAACGCCATGAAAGGAGGTTCATGATGAAATCTTTAGAGAGGTGGATGATATTCTTCTGGAATCTGTATGGACAGCGTAATCGCTTTTATCTGCCCAGTTTGGAAAAGCGTTTGGCTTTTCTGAACTTGGCGATTGGCGACTGGGAGACAGCTTGGCGGAAGGAAGTCGGCTCGTATCGGCAGGGGATTGCCTTAAGTCGGATTTTTACTCGCATTTTCTGCCTGGCCGAGTTCCTTGATCTAAATTATTTGTCGGCGATGGCGCTCAAATATCCGCAGACCGGCTGCGCTTACTGTGGGCAGCTGCCGTGCGTTTGTCGGGAGAGGCGGGCTGACCCTCGGCTGGAAACGATCGCGGGATTGGTTCAAGCCAATTGGACGATCGGGGTCTGGGCGAATCATCTGGCGGCGGTATATGGGCAAAAGAACGCGGCCCAGGGCATGAATTACCTGACCGGGCGTCTTTTCCGGGAATCTTGCGAAATCCAGTCGCTGTTCATGGACAATGAGGGCCTTGGCCGGCTGACTTTGCTCGAACAGCAACTAGCCGCGGCTCTTGAACTTTCCGATCTGACGGCCTGGTCATTGGGAATTATGACTTTGGCCAACATCGACTTGGAAGTAGTTTTTACAACGCGTTTCCGCGACGCCTGCTGGAAATGCGGCCAGAATCCCTGCCAATGCACGGTTTTCAACATGAAACCGGTTGATTGGGAAAACTATTCCACTAATTGACGCGAAGTGCCCGGACAAAGTTTTTGCCCGGGTATTTTATTTTACCGTTGACGCCTTCGATTCCAGGTGTTACAATCGGCAATGATTTTCGGTCCAAGTAACAAGTAACGGGTAACAGGTAACAAAATCATATTTCAAGGTTAAGCGAGATCGTCTAATAATGACGGTTTAGAAACTGCGAACTAATTAAGCCGCTATCGTCTAGCCTGGTCCAGGACATCAGGTTTTCATCCTGAAAACCCGGGTTCAAATCCCGGTAGCGGTACCAATAAAAAATTCGCTTAAGGAAGCGAATTTTTGTTATTATCAAATTATCAGCAGTGTTTTTTGTTAATTAGCCTCGAGTGATAATTAAAACCAGATACCCCACATAAAGCGCGACGAAAACTCCGCCTTGCCAGCGTTGCAGGGTGTGCCGCTTTCCAATAAACATAAAAAGAAACAGCAAAAAAGTCGTCCCGAGCAGAATAATCAAATCAAGGTTGACCATGTCAGGCAGGGGCAGGGGGCGGATAATGGCGGTCAGGCCGAGAATCCAGAAGATGTTAAAAATATTACTGCCAACCACATTCCCGACCGCCAGGTCGACATTCCGCTTGCGGACGGCGACAACAGACGTAATCAGTTCCGGTAGGGAAGTGCCTACGGCGATGATCGTCGCCGAGATCAAAAATTCACTTAGTCCCAAACTTCGGGCGATAGTGACGGCGCCGTCAACGGTCCAAACGCCTCCAAAATAAAGTCCGGCCAGTCCGGCCGCGATCATCAGGAAAATAACAATTCCGGAGCGGTCTTTTATTTTATCATTCCCGTTTTCGGTCTCCGGTTTGTTTTGCTTGATCATCCCGAAGACGTAATAAAGGAAAATGATGAAAAACAATATCAGTATAATGCCTTCGGTGCGGAGCAAGGCATTTACCTGAAGGTCATCCCAAAAACTGATGCTGGTGAAAACAATCAGGGCGACGACGGCCAAAAAAGAAAAAGGAATTTCCTTCCAAACGGTCGATCTTTTTACCGCCAATGGGAAAATCAGGGCGGAAATTCCCAGGATCAACAAGATATTGGCCAGGTTGCTGCCGATGATATTACCGAAGGCGATATCGGCGGTGCCGTTCAGCGCGGCAATCACATTAACAACCAATTCCGGCATCGAGGTCCCGAAAGCGACAATAGTCAATCCAATTATCAGTGACGGCACGCCTAGTTTTTTAGCCAGCGAAGACGCGCCTTCTACTAAAAAATCAGCGCCCTTGATGAGGAAAGCTAACCCGGCGGCTAAAGCAAGGTATTCGATCATATGGAAAATCCAGTGATTTAATAATTACGTTTTACTTATAAAAAAGCACCCTAACAATAAAATTCGCCGATTAACCTCTTCCTTAATACGTTAAGCCGGATAATTTCCTACGCGGCGGGGGGAATCTCAAACCAAAAGATACTGCCTCGGCCTTCCTCGCTGGTGAAACCAATTTTTCCGCCGTGCTGTTCGATGTAAAATTTGGCGATAGCGAGGCCGATCCCGGAGCGATCCGGCTCCCTTGAAGCGGCGTTGCTGGCCCGGAAAAACTTGGTGAAAATCCGCGGTTGTTCCACGGCGGGAATACCGATGCCGGAGTCAGCCACCTCAAAGCGAATCTGATTGTCTTTCTGGAACAGCCGGGTTTTGATCTGTCCGCCGGAAGGGGTGTAGTCGATCGCATTTCCGACAAGTTGGTTGAAGACTAGGCGTATCTTTTCCAGATCTAAGGAAGCTTTCGGCAAGAGCTGATCTGGTGGCTGATAGTGAAAATTAATTTTTTTCGCCTGGCAGCGTTTTTTGATGTCTTTCATTGCCGAACCCCACAGGCTTTCGAGGGAAGAAGTCTCAAACGACATGGCGGTGCGACCTTCCTCGATTTCCATGACGGTCAAGAGATCGCCCAGTCGGCTAATGATTGTTCCTTCGGCCCGATCCAGCGACCGCAAGACATGTTCTTGGTTCGGTTCCAGTTTTCCCATATCGCCGCCGAGCAGGGATTCGGTGCTCCAACGGATCGAGGTTAGGGGAGTGCGGAGCTGGTGCGAGACGATTTGCACGAATTTTTTACGCAATTCATTAAGCTCCTTGACCTTTGCCTCCGTTTTTTTCTGCTCGGACATGTCATGGATGATGACGATATCAGCCCGCCCGCCCTCAAAATCGCCGATCGCGGCATTCAGGAAGACTGGTATTTTTTGCCCATCTTTTTTCAGCAGCACCGTCTCGTAATCAGCGGCCACTTTTTCGCCCGCCAGGCGTTTTTGGTAGCGGGCGGCGACTTTGGGAATTTCTTCAGGAGCAATAAACTTGGTAAAATTTTGCCCGACGATATTTTCGAGCGGTTCGCCGCGCAGTCGGCTGACGGCCGGGTTGCCGTATTTGATGACATTATTTTGGATGATGATTAATCCGTCATTGGCCCGCTCGATCGTGGTGCGATATTTTTCTTCCGATTTTTTCAGTTCCGCCGTTCGTTTTTCCACGGTTTCTTCCAGCTTGGCCTGATAGCGGCGCGCGATTAAAGTAATGACGATGAAGGCAATAATAATCCCGGCTCCGGTTAGCAGGGAGATTTGCGCCCAGCGCGGAAAAGTCTCCACTTTTTGATCGGCCTCAATGGCGGTCAAAAAGTCCTGCATATGCTTCTGGTAAATGTTGTCCTTGTTTTCTTTCAGTTTTTTGAGATTGGCATCCAATTTTTCTATCAGGTAGGGATTGTGCGGGTCGTCCTTGGTCAGGGCGAAACGGAGTTCGCTCGGGTTGAAGACGATGTTGGTCCGGGTCACCTGATAATCTTTTTCGTTGGCATAGCCGTAGAAAGTGTTCACGACGCCGGCATCAACTTGTTTTTCGTCTAAAAGTGAAAAAACATCGTCGTAGACAGTAACATCGGTAAAGTTTGCCTTAACTCGTAATGATTCAAGTAAGTTTTTTATACCCCAGGGTCCGGTAAAAAGAATGCCGCTTTTCATCACGGCAATATTTTTCCCTTCCAGGTCGTAAATTGATTCAATTGCGACGCCGGGGCGGGTGTAGATGACTCCCCAGCTGAAGAGGGCGGTTTCATTATTAAAATCGTAATTTTTTTCCCGATCCTCGGAAAAGGCGACGTCCACGAAAATATCGATCTCGTTTTTGGCCAGGCGATCCAGGCCTTCTTCCCAGGTACCGTAGACATAATCGATTTTCCAATTTTCTTTTTCGGCGGTGTAATTGAGGATATCGGCAAAAAAGCCTTTGACGATGCCGTCGGTATCACGGTAGATTTTTGGCTTGTTGTCATAAATTCCTACCCGGACTACTTCGGGAGGGGCGATTATCTCGGCTGCGGCCATGGCGAAACCAGGCGATAGGAACAAGGAAAACAGAACCAGCCCGATAGCGGCCGCCGAAAAAAACCGATTAAGTGAAGGCATATTTTTTGTTTTAGCTTACTAAATAATTATATCATTTTTCAGCCGAAAAATAAAGGGCGCTAGAGATTGCCGAGGTGATCAATTGATTTTTGCCAGAAACGGAAAAATCCGGTATAATTGACCTAAACACAAATTTAAAACAAAAACATATGAGCAAGTTCTGGCAATATTTCAAGGTGGGTCGGAAAGATCGCCCCCTGTGGTTTATTGATGCCAAATGGATCTGCGGGATTTTTTTCGTGCTGGTTTTTTCGACGACCCTGGCGTTGTATAACGTGATGCAGCTGACTGATCGGGAGCGGGCGGTGGAAGTGATTACGGTAGCGATCGAGAAATCATTGTCCAAGGCGGAAGGAAGTATCCAAAACTTGATTTCCGATTACAAGGATGAATTGGCGGCGCGATCCGAGGAACAAGACGTTGCCGAACCGGCGGCCGAAACCCGGCCGATCGTTAAACTCTTAAATTCTTTTTTTCCGGAAACGGAAATTTTGACTTCATCGCCCGAACAACTCAAAACCAAACTACTGCAAAATATTGCCGTGCCGGTCTACGAAAACGGCACCAGCGCGGTTTTTACGATGTTGCGCGGCCTGGATTACGCCAAGTATCTTGATGAGGGCCTGCAGTCTTTCAAAATCTATTCCGACGAGACTCACCAGCAATTACAGGCTAGTTTCGGCGTCAGCTTGGCTGTTTCTCTGATCTGTTTGCTGGGATTGATTTATTTCAGCTGTGGTTGGGGCAAGCTCTTGTCGCCGGGACTGGTGATCCTCCTGGCTAGCACGCCCGGTTATTTTTCGTATAATGTCGCGCATAGTTTTGTCGTCGATTTGCTGCCGACCCTGGTCACCGAGGGCGCCAATATGTTTATGGATATTTTAGTGGTGGCCGTGATCCAAACCGTGGAGAGGAATATGGGCGCCGTGGCGACTTTCCATATCACGTTCTTTTATATCGGACTGGGTTTGGTTATCGCGGCTTTGTCTGGTCTTATTTACCAGCGGATCAAAAAGAAACAAGCCTTTTCCCAACCTGCTGTGCCGCCAGTTAAATCTTAAGCTAACATCTGTGCCGAAATAAACCCCGGTCGATCTGTCCGGGGTTTTTTGACGGGAAGCCTTGGATCCTGGTGTGTTTACTAAAGCTTGCCTGGTATCACGTCAGCGCCAGGTATGATGAGTCGGTTTAAGTGGACAGTTGCCCGGTTTGCGTTTAAACTGTCTCGTATGAATATCTTCGCTATTGAAACTTCCTGTGACGAGACTTCAGCCGCCGTCGTCAAAGACGGACGGGTCGTTTTGTCTAATATTGTCGCCTCGCAAATTGATCTCCATTGCCGCTATGGCGGCGTGTTGCCGGAAGTGGCGG
>CALEFQ010000060.1 GCA_937877125.1 uncultured bacterium
ATATTCGCTTAAACGTCCGCCTTTTTCGCCGTGAACGCCAGGCGCGTAAGAACGGCGCACCATCGCGCATTTCGGCGTAGCACAACGCTCCCCCTTCAAGAAGAGCTTTTCGCCTTCGCGTCGGCAGAGGCGACATTGTTTTCCCGTTAATCGAGCCATAATATAGTCTTTAATCTTTAGTCTTTGGTCTTTGGCCCGGAATGACCCGGCTTAAGAACGAAGGCTAAAGGCCTTATGATTAAACTCGCCGTGGTTTCTTGGAACGGCACCCGTTATGCGGGATCGGGGTCATATCCTTGATCGACATCACCTGCAAGCCGTTTGACTGCAGGGCGCGCACCGCCGCTTCGCGGCCGGAACCAATGCCCTTGAGATAAACATCCACTTCGCGCATGCCGTAAGGACTGACTTTTTCGGCAACCCGAGCCACCACCAGCGAAGCGGCGTAAGGAGTCGCCTTTTTGGCACCCTTGAAGCCGAGATGCCCGGCACTGGCCCAGCCCAAGACATTGCCACTCAAATCAGTCAGCGTAACAATCGTATTATTATAGGTGGATTGGATATGAGCCTGACCACGCAATAATTTTTTCACTTCCTTGACAGCTTTCTTAACCTTGGCGGCCGATCCGCTTTTTTTGCCGGCAGCATCCTGACTCGCCGCGGGTTTAGCCGCCGGCGCGCCAGCCTTAACAGGCGCCTTGCCTTGAGGCGCCGGAGTCGCGGCCGTTTTGTTCTTCTGCTCTTCAGCCATATTGATAAATAATTAGGAAATTAAGTTTAAGTCTTTTCCGCGGCGGGACGGCGGCCACTGCCGACTGAACGGTCGCGGCGATTACCGCGCAGGGTGCGGGTATTTCGGCGCGTGCGCTGTCCGCGACTCGGCAATCCTTTGGCGTGGCGACTACCGCGGTAAGAACCGATTTCTTTCAGACGCTTGATATTGAGCGCCCGCGAGCGTCGCAAATCGCCTTCCACTTTCTGATTTTTTTCGATAAAATCCCGTAATTTATTTTCGGCCTTGGCATCCAGAGCGTCAGTTTTTAGGTTTCGATCAATACCGAGGTTTTCCAGGATGCGGATACTCAAAGGGCGACCAATACCATAAATATAAGTCAGGGCAACTTCGATTCGTTTTTTGGGGGGCAAATTTACCCCGGCGATTCTGATCATAAGAGTCTTTAGTCTTTAGTCGATAATCTTTGATCTTTGATCTTTGGTCTTTCGCCCGTTAGCGGCGGGAGACCAAAAACCGAACTATCCCTGGCGCTGTTTGTGGCGAGGATTAGTACAAATCACTCGCACCACGCCCCGGCGACGGATTATTTTACACTGTTCGCAACGTTTTTTTACGGAGGTCTGAACTTTCATAAATTATTTATGCCGGAAAATTATCCGACCCTTGGTTAAATCGTAAGGCGTCATTTCCACAATTACTTTATCCCCGGGCAACAGGCGGATAAAATTCATCCGCATTCTTCCGGAAATATGACCAAGAATCTCATGCCCGTTTTCAAGCTTTACTTTAAAGTTGGCATTCGGCAAATTCTCGAGAACCGTACCGGTAATTTCAATTACGCCAGTTTTTGGCTTATGGGTAGGCCGGGTATCAGCTTTAGGCTTAAATTTGCGAAATCTCTGGGGCATAATCACTACACAAAAATTCACACTACCCTATAGGGTGTGATTTGTCAACCTGCGACTCGCCTAGAAAATTAATAGGCGGTTTAGGCTGAACTTATTAAGCTTTGATAAGCTAACTATGAGAGAAATGCCAGGAAACTATCACGGCTGATACCTGGCAAATTCAGTAACGCTAGTTTAGCAAAAGTATAAATATTTGGCAAGGATTATCGCAGTTCGATGTCCACAGTGACGCGCTGGCTGTCGGCCGGGAAACGTGCGACCCAAAATGGCCAGAAATCAACGTCTACCGCCATGATATTATCCCGTCCCTGAAGTTTGGCTTTGGCTTCGTCGGCCGAAAGCCCAGCGACTTCTAATTTTATTTTTTCCTTGTCAATCAATGGGGTAAACCGCTTGTCTTCATGGTAATAAATAACCATCGCCCCTTCCGTAATCCGGTCCTCCGATAATTCAAACGAAGCGTCGCTAGTTTCATCGCCCAAGACAAATTTGTCCGGCGGCAAGACGTTTTTCAGATCGTCCGCCGACACGCTTTTCAGCTCCGCTTCCCGGAAGGCCAGGAACGTCAGTTTGGCTTTTATTTTCAGGGAAAATTCAACCGCTTTTTCATCCTTGGCCGGCTTGGGTTCATACGACAAGATTTCCACATTGGAACCGGCGGGGATAATCGAATAATCGGCATCATGGAAATTTGCCACCGCCTTTTCCTTCAACCGGTTGACGATAGTTTCTTCGGCCTTTTTCAGGTCTTCTTCGGAAACCACTTTAGCCATCTCCGTTTTGCCGCCAACCATGGCCGTAGAACTTTTCCCGTAAATATCTTTTTTCAAGCCGGGATCAAGCGCCGGCAACACAAAACTCGTCGGACCAATATTGTAAGAATCGCCGGGCTCTTCCGCTTCGACCGGCACCGTGACCGTCCCGGGCGTTTTGTTGCCGCCGCCGGTATCGGTGTAGCCCGGCAAAGTGACCGCCTCCTGGGAAACAAAAATCTTCCCATCGGCAGCCTGAAAGCGAGACGGCACAATCGTCCGCGGCGTAGTTTGGTATGTGTTGTAAAGAGTGATCGTCCCCTGGGCCTTGCGGCCGACATCTTTTTCGCCGGTGGTCGCCGCCGTGACGGATCCTTCCTCTTCCACCTGGTATTTTTTGCCCGGGATCT
>CALEFQ010000061.1 GCA_937877125.1 uncultured bacterium
AGAAACTAAGCGGGCGATGCACACGTTAGCGAAGCCAGAGTTATTCGGGGAGTGTTCCGGTTGTGGAGAGTGTAAAAAAGTCTGCCCGTAAAAAAGCATCACTATTCTCGGCCGAAAGATAAAAATTAAGGGCGTCTGCTATGGCTGTAATATTTGTGTCAGTAATTGCCCGAACCGCGCTCTTACACCCAAAGATCGCCGGATTGAATTCTTTATCGCCCAAGCGGCCGCGGCGGTGGTTCGGAGCGTGCCGAAAGTTTATGGCGTGAATGTGCTCCAAAAGATTACCGATCATTGTGATTGTTATACCGGCGAGCTTCCGATAGTCGCACCTGATTTAGGATTTGTCGGCGGTACTGATTTAGTGGCGCTGGACCAGGCATCGATTGACTTGATTGATCAAAAGGCTGGAAAAAAAGTTTTCGAAGAGCTCTACCATAAATCACCAAAAATACAGCTGGAAGAAGCGGCGCGTTTAGGGGTAGGTAAACTGGAGGCGATATCGTGATTGAAAACGTATTTCATGACTCGATCATGATTTTCAACCGCGGTTCACGTCTGACAATACAAATCTGATTTCTTGAGAAGCCCTGACAACACTGTCGGGGCTTTATTTTAGGCAAAGCTCTTGACAATTGCCGCTATTTATGATAATATGACGCCAGTCAAGTCAGTGTTCCAATTTTTACCGCAACCCAAAAGAAGGAGGATCTTATGCGGTTATATATTTGGGTCTTTTTGATGAGTGCTTGTCTTGTAGATTTCGCGTCTGCCGACAATCGGCTCTCCGCCATGCCGGACTCCCCGGAGTCTGAGCAGGAGATGCTGGAAGAAACCGCGATGTTCGAAAATGTTCAGAATCTGGTCGGTCAAACCAAGCCCATCATGGCTTTGGAAGCCGCGAAAAAAATGGTGGAGACATCAGATGATTTCCGGGGAATTCGCTATCTCGTCGAGCAGAGTTTGGAGCACGGTATTCCAGTGGATCCACGTTACGCGGGGGATCATCCCGAGAATAACCACTGGAGTTCGGTCCTTACCGATGCCATCTTATTCCTGGGTCGCTCTTCGCTGCCGGCAGACCAGGAATTCTTTGTCGAATTGGTTCGTAATTCGACTACGCTATTCCTGGGATTGGATTGTTACGAATGCCAATTCATATATTCCAATCTCGACCAGATAGCCTTTATGAAGCCGTCTTGTAAGGAGGTGGCAACAGGAAGGGCTTTGAACGATTGGCAAATCGTTCAAAAGGAAGCCGGTGCGGAATTGGCGCAATTTCTTTACGAGCCTTGCGGTGGTCCGCTCCAAACAGGACGAACACCCGCAGAAGAAATTTCGTTGTTCTTCGGCTCGAAGATCAAACTTCCGCCCCCCTCATCATCCCAGTAAAAGCCATTGATTGTCCCTCGCTAGTGCATCTGCATTAGCGAGGGTTTTTCTTGACTTCGTCCTCTATTTTCGGTATTATTTTACTACCCAAGATTACCGGATGATCGCCCCCACACTCAAGAAAACAGCCTTTTTTTAAGCATTTTCTTGAGCGTGGGGGAGGAAAGTCCGAGCACCCTCCTACGCTCCGCTTCGCGGAGCTTCGGAGGGCAGGCCCTTGGCCTGCCAATTCCGAAGGTCTTCGGCGCGGGGTGTAGGTTGTCATGGTACTGGATAACGTCCAGCGGGAGCAGTCATTTGAAAAGCGCATATGCCTTTTTAAACGGCGAAGCCCAGGGAAAGTGTAACAGAGACTATACCGCCCCCTCACTCAAGCTTGCTTGAGTGAGGGGGTAAGGATGAAAAGTGAGGGAGTAAGACCCCTCTCCGCGGCTGGTGACAGCCGCCGGCTACAAACCCTACCTGGTGTAATGTCGGTGGATCCCGCCTCGGCGGGACCCGACAGCTTGAGCCGAGCAGTAATGCCCGGCCCAGATAGATGGTCATCTCCCCCCACACTCAGAAATTCAAAAATTGAATTTCTGAGTGTGGGGGGAACAGAACTCGGCTTATAGGTTTTCTTGGGGACTTTGAATATTTTGACTAACCTGAATTAAATCCACGTAACCTTTTCACGTGGTTTTTGGCTAGCTTCGATAAATTATGAAGAAATCTGAACTGGCTTTTGCGGTCATCCAGGTTCCCGTCGATTTCATCGCTATCGCGGTGGCGGCGGCTTTAGCTTATTATGTCCGTCTGCATACGGATGTCGCCGGCGAGGATCCTTTGCTTTTCGATTTTCAGGAATATTCCTGGGTCGTTTTAATAATCGCGCTGGTCTGGCTGGGGATTTTCGCCTTGGGAGGCCTGTACAATATGCGTCGTTCCCAGCGCGTGGTTGATGAGCTGTATCGGTCATTTTTGAGCGTTTCCGCCGGGACGATGGCTGTAATTATTTTTATATTTTTACGGCGCGAATTGTTTTTTTCTTCTCGCTTTATTATCCTGGCTACCTGGCTTTTTGCTATTATTTTAGTGACGCTCGGCCGTTTCGTCGTGCGTCGCGCCCAGGTCGCTTTTTACCAGCGGGGGATTGGGATTCATCGCGTCGTGGTCGTCGGCAAGAATCGGACGAGCGGCATCATTGTCAGTGATTTGAGCGGTGCCGAAAAAAAAGGTTACAGCATCTTGGAGGTTTTACCCTCGCCGATGGATGCGGCCGCGACCGTCGATTGCCTCCGGCAACTCAAAGAATTGCACGTCAAATACAAGATTGACCAAATTATCCAGACCGATCCGCTGACGCCGCGTGACAATGTCGTCCGCCTGATTGATTTTGCGGACGAAGAAAAAATCGTTTTCAAATACGCGCCCGACCTTTTCCAAACCGAGGCGACCAATATCGAAGTTCGCCCCACGGCGGGAATTCCTCTGGTGGAATTGCGCCGCACGCCGCTGGACGGCTGGGGGAGAATCGCCAAACGGACAGTCGACATTATCGGTTCGGCACTGTTGATAATTTTGACTAGTCCGATCATGCTGGTAACCGCGCTGGCGATCAAGCTCGATTCCGAAGGAACGGTCTTTTTTTCCTATAAAAGAATCGGCCAGAACGGAGAGCCGTTCACTTACTTCAAATTTCGTTCGATGCGCAAGGATGCTCATAAAATGCGCTATGATCCCAAATTTCAAGCGAAAGTGCAAAACATGAGAAAAGGCACGCCGATGCTAAAATTCAAGGACGATCCTCGGATCACTCGGGTAGGGCGCTTTATTCGCAAATACAGCATTGACGAGTTGCCGGAATTCTTCAACGTCTTTATCGGTCGGATGAGCCTGGTCGGCCCCCGTCCCCATGAGCCAGAAGAGGTGGCCACTTACCAGAAGCACCACAAGAAAGTTTTGACGCTCAAGCCTGGGGTCACCGGCTTGCCCCAAATCAGCGGACGTTCTGACCTTAATTTTGAAGAAGAGGTTCGTTTGGACACTTACTATATCGAAAACTGGTCGTTGCAGCTTGATTTATATATTTTATTTCGCACCCCGCTGGTCCTGCTTAAACGTCGGCAAGCCCTCTAATGAAAGTTGCTTTAGTCCATGAACATTTAGCCCAAGACGGCGGCGCCGAAAACGTGCTCCGAGTTTTTCATGAAATCTATCCGCGCGCCCCGATTTTTACCATCGTCTACGACCGGCAAAGGGCCAATAAGGTTTTCCGGTCAGCCGATATTCGCACCTCGTTTATCCAAAAGATCCCCTTAGGCGTGCGCTTATACCAGATGGCTTTACCGCTGATGACGACCGCGGTGGAAAAATTTGATCTGACCGAATTCGATTTGATATTGTCCAGCGCCTCCGGTTTCGCCAAGGGCGTAATTACTACTCCGCAGACCCTGCACTTGTGCTACTGCCATTCGCCGACCCGTTATTTATGGAGCGATGCCCACCGTTATTACCGGGAACTGCGTTATCCACGCTTGATCAAAAGCTTTATTCCTTTGACGCTCACCAAAATCAGGCAATGGGATCGGGCGGCGGCGGACCGGGTGGATCGTTTCATCGCCAATTCTCATTACGTCGAACGCCGGATCCAAAAGTATTATAAGGCGCCGAGCACGGTCATTTACCCGCCGGTGGAGGTCGATAAGTTCACTATCGCTAATGAGGTCGATGATTATTACCTGACGCTCGGACGCCTGGTTGCCTATAAGCGTTACGATTTGACTATCAAGGCCTTCAACAAGATCGGCCGGCCGCTGAAAGTGGTCGGGGACGGACCGGAATTGGCCTATTTGCAGTCGATTGCCGGCCCCAATATAGAATTTTTAGGCCGAGTTGATGAAAAACGCCGCCGGGAGCTGTTTGCCAATTGCCAAGCTTTTATTCATCCGCAGGAAGAAGATTTCGGTATCACGGCCGTCGAAGCGATGGCTTCGGGACGTCCGGTGATCGCTTATGCCCAGGGCGGCGCTCTGGAAACAGTGGTGGACGGACAGACCGGCTTACTTTTTGAAAAACAGACCGTCGCCAGTTTGGCGGGCGCGCTAAACCGCTTCTGGTCGCATGAATTTGATCCGGCGGTTATCCGTCGGCACGCGGTAAAATTCAGCACACAGCGATTCAAGCAGGAAATCAAGGATTATGTCGACCAGTCCTGGCAAGACTTTAAATCAGCATAAAATTATATGAACACGAAAATTTACCAAAATGTCTTTCAGCGCCGTTTCTCGACGGTCGTCGCCGTGGCCGTCATCGTGACGGGGTTGGCGGTGCTGGCGACCGGTTTGCTGCCGGAGCGTTATTCCGTTTCCGTCTCGGTGGCTGTCAATGTTTCGGATCGCCAAAACACGCCTGATTACAAGTTTTCTCGTTATTACGGCACCCAGGCCAGTGAAAAGTTTTCGGAAACCGTGGCCAGCTGGTTCCAGAGCCCGGAAGTAGTCCAACGCATTTTTGAACGCGCCGAACTTGATCCGGGGACGACCAGTTTGCGCAACTTATCCAAGATATTTGATGCCGAGCCCTTGGCGGCTCAAAACGTTGAGGTTGATTTCACGACGGCCTCCCGCGAAGAAGCGCTTAAGCTTCTGGATGCTGTTCGGGCCGAGGTCGCCAAAAAAACCGCCGACTTGAACCAGGAAGAAGAAGCAACTTTTGAGACGATTATTGCGGAGCCGATTATTATTTCCAAGGAACGCGATTACTTGTTAAACGGCGTGGTCGGTTTGGTGGTCGGTCTGATTGCCGGCCTAGCTTTGGCGGCGGCGCGGGAATACTGGTCTCGGCCCAAGGAGTCGGTTTA
>CALEFQ010000062.1 GCA_937877125.1 uncultured bacterium
GACCACCGAGATCTACACTCTTTCCCTACACGACGCTCTTCCGATCTCTGGCAGCGACTGCTGGCCCGACCAACCGCCGAGCTGTGCATCGACTGCAAAAACGAGCAAGAAGAACTGGAAAGCCGCATCCCCCGGGACAAACACTGGGGCGATCCGCACCAGCGCTAACCAGCACCGGCCAACGAACCCGGCGACGATCAATCATTCGCCTATCCCAGAATATTGATGGTCGCCTTTTATTTTCCCCGAGATAGAGAGACTCCTTTCTTAGGGCAGACAACCCAGCGCCACTTTTTATCAAGCCCCTCTCGGATGCCAATGCGCGGGGTCTTTTTTATTTTGTGATGGCGTAAAAAAAAGCGCCGGTCCGGATTTTTTTCAATCCATAATTCGCGACCTAAAACTAAATCCGCGCCATTTAATTTTTTGGTGATTTTCAGTTCCCGGCACAGCTTCCCCGGCCCGTCCAGTGGTCGGTGAAAAACCTTTGACTTTTGATTTTTGACTTTTGACTTTATTGGCACTACCCCGCGAACTAAAACCGCGGCTGGAAATCCGGATTTCTCCGTGACAACATTTAAGCAGTGATACATCCCATAAATAAAATAAATATACGCGTGCCCGGCCCGGCCGTACATAACCTTGTTTCGCTCCGTCCGGCCCCGCGCCGCGTGGCAGGCCGGGTCACCCTCCCCCACATACGCCTCCACCTCCGTAATTATAGTTTTTATCGTCCTTTTGACTTTTGACCTTTGACTTTTTACTTTTCTTACTAAAAAATGCCCCAACAACTCCGGGGCAACTCTCAGGGTCGAACTCTCGTAAAATTGGCGCGGCAAACGGGGCATCTTATTTAAGGTACCATTTTACCGATCGCAGACGATCGTGATTGACTGGTTCCAATTCGCTACCGCGCCCAAGCCAGCCCGGAAAATGCGTGCCGCAATTAGTACATTCGCAGGTTGTCTTAAATTTAGGACTCATGTCATTCGAAGCCAGCAAAACCAGCCAGCCAGGCGGCGCGCAACCTTTTCAGATTGACGGTAAAAAGTGCCTGATCGTACTGGTTATTAAAATATAGCAACTGTCCATCCGCCGCCATGAAAAGATTACGCATGTCTAAATTCTTTCCCTCTACATCGGTCGAAAGGTTGTAAGTAAATATCTTTTCCCCGGTATTTAAATCTATTTCAACTAGCCGATCTAAGGTTTTGCCTTGTCCGGAAAAATAATCAGATATCGATGGCATTATTTTGGGAACAGCGAGAATCAGCATATTATTAGTTGTATCCCAAGTAATCTTATCGACGAAAGTAGCCACCGGCAATAGTTTAGAATTACGCCCGTCACTATCTGACAAATAAAGCTTCAGGTTGCCGGCACGATCTAACTGAGTAAAAACCATTTTTTTACCATCTGGACTCCAGCAAGCGTCCGTTCCCAGCCCCTGGTTAGTATAAAGGCCCTTCGTTGGCGAACCTGCCAGACTGACTGATTCTACCGCCGAGGTCCGATTTAAATTAGGCTCTAAATAGTAAGCCAAAGCATTTTTTTGAGGAATCAGTTTTAACTCCAAATCACCCCGAATCGGTACCAAGACACGGAAATCAGTCAAATTTTTAGAAAGCGTGGCGATGCTAATATTTGAGATTTCCCCGGAAAAATCCCGATACTGATAAGCAATTGTTCCTTGGTCATCGACAAAAATAGGACTCTCAATATTCGAGGCGGAAAAGTTTTCCTGATATCCCGAAATATCTCGCCCGATATATTTACCGGTATCAGACAAATATAAAAACCTTTCCGCGTTTGGCGACCAGATTAACTTTTTAATAGTTGCTTCCTGGGTATCCAAAAGTTGCGGATCCGATCCCGCTAAATCAACTGAAAGCAAGGTCTTTTCAAGAGAATCATAGTATTGGATTCTGTCGCCAGACCGACTCAGAACCGCGCCGACAATTTTTGAATTAATTACGGGCCAAATCATCTGCGGACGATCAAGCAATTCCGCTACCACGCTCTTGGCCGCGCCATCATCGGTATAAGATTCTAGACGAGAAGCTTGGGTCGTAAAATCGATCCCGCTGGCGGGATTATCGTTTCCACCTAACACCGGGTTAGTTGCATTTTTTAAAACCAAGTTATCAGTAGTTGGCGACTGACGTATTAAATAGAAATAAAGAAGCAAGGCGCCAAAAACACCTATCGCTACGATTACGATTATCCAATAGATCTTTTTCATGCCAATTTAATTAGGGACACTTTAAATCAGCCGCCCTAGTCCCGATCGCCGAACAACGCCACTGGGAACAATCATGGGGTTGTGGCCCGGCACCGTCGGGGTTCTTCTGTGAACAACAAACTTCACAGCCGTTTTGCGCGCATATTGCATTGATTGACTGAAATTGGAAACTGTCTCCTGGTGGGACTTCTGAGCATCTCGCCTTAGAATTGCTATCAGACTGATCACACTTGAAGCAGAACTCGGTTACCTCAACCGGTTTGCCTTCGTTACGATCAGCGCAAAATTTTTCTAAATCGGCAGCGCTCGGCGGTTGTGGCAAAGCGGCATGCTGTTTATCATAATAACCACTAGGGCAACTGGAACCAGCGGATAAACAAAAACAGCAAACCCCACTATCCCCGCTGAAATCTTTTGAGGTATTAGACCCGTTTGGACATTTAGCCTGACAAACCTCCGTGACATTTTTGGATCCGCTAAAAAACTGCCCGCCCATAGACCCACATTTATTTTGATCGTCAACAGAAGGATCCGAATCGGTAATCTTTATCGTATTCAGCCGGGGATTCGCCAGATTGACAAAATCCCCGCTGATGCTGCCAAGAATCAGGTAAGCCATCAGCACAATCACCAGTCCGATAATGGCACTAGTCATAGTCTCCTTGGCCGAGCCGAGCGCCGCCTTGTTGCCGGCCGAGGCAGAATATTGCACCGCGCCGATAATGATCATCACCACCGCCAAACCGCCGACAATAGCCGTGGCAAACCAGTATATCTGTCCGATATATTGAGCAATCCCGCCCGTGACCTGCTTGAATCCGCCGATACCGACCTCAAGATTGACCGGCTTAACCGGAGTTATCCGAACGGTCTCTGCCTGAACAAAAAAAGGACTAAACCAAACTAGTATCAGGAAGACGATAGCCAGACAAATCAAGTTTTTATAAATACGCTTCATTTTTTTAAATCATAGCAAGTTATCGCATCTTTTCCTATAACTAATCAGCCTGCCCGAGGTTGACGAATTCCCCTGACAGATCCGCTTGCTTGCTCAAGCAAGTCTCTGGCAAAACCTGGAACCTTGCTTACGAAAAGTTGCTCCAATGACTCCGGAGCAACTTTCAGGGTCGAACGCTCGTGAAATCGGCGCGGCAAACGAGCCATCTTACTGACGGTGCCGCTTCAGCGCGCCCAAAACCGCCGTGATCGCTTCGGTCAAATTGGACACCGGAACTAATTTACTTTTGCCGTTGTTATTGACTTTCAGATTTCCATTGGCCATTTTCGGCACCAAAATTGTGGTAAACCCGAGTTTCGAAGCTTCCATCACGCGCCGGTCCATCAACGCCGTGGGCCGGATATCGCCCGCCAAGCCGACCTCGCCGATGGCCACGGTTTGCGTCGGAATGGCTTTGTCTAAAAAGGCGGACGCTACCGCCAAGCAAACGGCCAAATCGACCGCCGGTTCTTTGATCTTGAAGCCGCCGACGACATTGACAAAGACGTCTTGCGACGACAAATTTAGCCCGGCCCGCTTCATCAGCACCGCGATCAAGAGCGCCAGCCGGTTGAAATCGATCCCCGAGGCTGTCCGCTTCGGATAGCCGAAAGGCGTAGTGGTAGTCAGCGCCTGAACCTCCACCAAGAACGGACGATTGCCCTCGACCGTCACCCCGATCACCGAGCCGGAAACATTGGCCGTACGTTCCTGCAAGAAAATTCCGGAGGGGTCCTTGACCTCGATCAATCCCTCGTCCCGCATTTCGAACACGCCGGTTTCGTTCGTCGAACCGAAGCGATTTTTCACTCCCCGCAAAATCCGGAAAGACTGGTATTTGTCACCCTCTAAATATAAAACCGTATCCACCAGATGCTCCAGCGTCCGGGGACCAGCCACGGCGCCTTCCTTGGTCACGTGACCAATCAAAATCAAAGAAACATTGAACCGCTTGGCTACCTCCATGAGTTTCCCGGCCGTCCCGCGCACCTGGGAAATGCTGCCGGCGCCGCCCGGGGCTTCGTTGGTGTACATCGTTTGGATAGAATCGATCACCACCAGGGCCGGCTTTTGCTTGGCGATAACGGAAATGATATATTCCGCGCCGGTTTCGGTCAGAAACTCAATCGCGTCGCTCCCGATACCGATCCGGTCCGCCCGCATTTTTATCTGACCGAGCGACTCCTCCCCGGAGACATACAGCAATTTTTTGCCGGCATTGGACTTGAGGAATCCGGCGCAAATCTGCATCACCAGGGTTGACTTTCCGATCCCGGGATCCCCGCCCAGCAATATGACGCCGCCGGGGATGATTCCGCCGCCAATCACGTGATCAAACTCGCCGATCCCCGTCAGCATCGGCGCCGCCCCGACGCTGGAAATTTTGCTCATCTGGCTGGGTTGGCTGGGCGTATATGCAATCCCGGTCGCCGTCTGTTTCTCCGGCAAAACCGCCGTTTCTTCGACGGTATTCCAGGCACCGCACTCGCTACAGCGCCCGAGCCATCCCGGAAACTGCGCTCCGCAATTAGTGCATTCGTAGGTTGTTTTTGGTTTGGGCATAAAAAACTGAAAAAATAGAACTACTATAGAGTTTTCGCCAGATTCAAAACATACAGGCTTTGATCAACAGCATTCACGAAAAAAAGCAATTTCCCTTCAGGCGACAAGAATAAATTACGCGCCACAACTTCACTATTGGGATCAAGCGACAAGTTCCAAATCGGCGACATTTCACCAGAATTAATATCATATCGGTAGATAACATCATCAGTCAATGCGCTTTTTTGGTAAAAATCGATCGGATGCGGCAATAATTTAGGAATCGCCAAGTAAATGAATTGCCCCGTCGAATCCCAAGCTATTTTTTCGAGATAAGTTGTCCGGGGAAGTTGCTGAATATTTTTGCCACTCGAATCAGATAAATATAATTGCAAATTGCCCTGATCATCTAGCTGGGTGAAAACCATTTTGGTCCCTTGCGGATTAAAGGTTACTTCTGTTGCTAATCCCTGGCTCACTATAATTTCTTTTAACCCGGAACGAAGACCCACCGTCTCTACCGCCGACATTCGATCCACTCGAGGTTCCAGATAAAAGGCTGCCTTATCTTGGCCAGGAATGCGTTTTATAAAAATATCTCCCCGCATTTTTGCCAAAACTCGGTGGTCGGCCATTTTTTCCATGGGACGGCCAATGCTGATATTTGACAATCCTTTTTCCAGGTCGGCGTATTGATAAATTATCGACTGGCTGTCATCGGTAAAGACAGGATTTTTGACGGGCTGGCCCAAATCAACTGGATCTTGTAAATCAAAATCGGCATACTGAAAACCAGAATCACCTGACCGAAAAAGTATTTTTTTGCGATCGGGCGACCAAATGATGTCATCAAGTGGCCCTGGTGGGGTAGCTAAACTGACCGGCTCCGTGCCCAAAAAAGTGACGGACAACAGGTTTCCTTCGAGCGCATCATAATATTGCAAACGACTACCCTGATTATCCAATGACGCCCCAAGCACTTTAGTGTTTATCAATTTTTGAAATTCCGGTAATTCATAAGTGGCGTCCTCCTCAGAAACAATCAAATCCGCCAGTTCCAAGTCTTGCCCTGGTATTTTTTTAGAGTTTGCCAATCCGGTAGCGGGATTAGTTTCCGGGATCACCAGATCACTTGTTGTATTCATTGTCCTTCCGTTCGATTGTGTTTCATTTGGAATTCGAAGCAAAAAGAAAAGTAACAACAATGCGGTAAAGACTACGACCGCAATAATTCCTATGATGATAATATTTTTTTTATTCATAACCTAGAAACCAAGTCGCCAAATGACTATATGAAAGATTAATTTATCGAGGCCCACCCGGAACTGTTTAGCAATCAAGCTGCTTTTGTAAATAATGCGCCAGCGAACAACGATCCTCCCAGAGTAATCGGCACCGAATTACTGGTTGCTGCCAATGTTTCAATATACTTAATAAATATGACAAAGATAATTAGGTGATTAATATGACTTGAACGCAGACTTCTCAAGAAATCAAAATGACTTGGGGTGAATCCTAGAGATCCAGCAAGGTGACTTCGCCAGCAAATAACCGGTCAATTACCTAAGCTTTTAAAGACAACTTTCTTGCTCCTCCCTATATACCTTAACGACAGTCATATAATTCTAGGGTGCCGGCACCTTGTTTTCGGTACAACAATACGCATCGCGGCCAGGTCCGCCGGATCCCCCCGGTCCGCATTTAAAATCATCAACACATCGCTTGGTCCATTTGGCCTTATTCTCTTCACAATCGGCTAAGGACTGTTTCACGGTTAAGGTTTTTTTATCTCTGCAACTACAGGTCCCGACCTCAGGATTGGTTATATCAGGATTTGCTCGTGGCGGTATCCAGCTTTCATTGCCGTAGCCGCAAATAGTTTGACAGCTCGCTAAATCAGCCGGACCATTTCCGCAACGACATCCATTTACGTTATCACGAACATAATTTAAGGGAGAACAAGCACTCTCGCATAAGTAATTTTGCGTCAAACAACTAAAATAATCATTCTCCGGCATGCAATTTTCATTACATTCATCTCCGCAATGCTCCTCTTCTTTGATACAGGATTTTTCGCCGTTGGGAAGCTCGCAATACTGGCACCAGTAATTACTAGCTTTTTCACAGCCTTCTTTGGTCGCTTCTAATTCACTACAGGTAACAGTTTTTGGTGGACGCCCCTCGGGAGTACACTGTAGCCCCTGCGTTGCCGCGGTACATCCTCCTGATGTTTTTTGGCCAGAAGGATCAAGTTTACAAATATATTGATTAGAAACGACCGTATCACTGTCGCAATAATAGCTTCCTTTGCTACTATTCTGATCCGAGATTGAAATCGTCTTCAACCTCGGATTCGCCAGATTGACGAAGTCGCCGCTGATGCTGCCAAGAATCAGGTAAGCCATCAGCACAATCACCAGTCCGATAATGGCACTAGTCATAGTCTCCTTGGCCGAGCCGAGCGCCGCCTTGTTGCCGGCCGAGGCAGAATATTGCACCGCGCCGATAATGATCATCACCACCGCCAAACCGCCGACAATAGCCGTGGCAAACCAGTATATCTGTCCGATATATTGAGCAATCCCGCCCGTGACCTGCTTGAATCCGCCGATACCGACCTCAAGATTGACCGGCTTAACCGGAGTTATCCGAACGGTCTCTGCCTGAACAAAAAAAGGACTAAAACAAGAGACTAAGACTATAATTATGAATAACCATACTAATTGTCTGGTGAAAATTTTCATTATTTAAGACTTACAATTTCAAAACTGGGTAGTTGAATAAAATTATAACAAATTATTGTGCTTTTTCCTACAACTGATCATTTGTCCTTGTAGAAACCGGTTTTGCGCAACAACAAGTCTGATCATTTTGTTGTCCAGTGACGGTTGGATCCCCACAACGAATTCGCTGACACATGTCTTTGCAGTTTTTGGCAAATCCTGAACACTTTGTTGCATCATAATAAGGATTAGTTACAAGACGCTCAGACGCTTTTTTTTCGTCTCGGCAATCAGCATCAGTCATATTTCCTCTCGTATTCGGTCTCGCCAAACAAGATTCAATACAAGTGTTCAAGCTATAAACATTTATACAAGGAACGTTTGGCAAACAATTCATCCGAGAGGTTTCGCACATAGATGTGCAATATTCATCCTTGGTAGCTTTTTCTTGCATACAACAATACACAGTCAGATTATCGGCACCAGCTCTTGGCGTACAATTCCTTTCCCATTGCCTTTGGCAATCAACTGCACATTCTTCATAATTTAAAAATTCTTTTTCTCCAGACAAGCAAATATCATTAACAGCCTGTTTATCATCGCCACTATTGATTTCATCAATGTTAATCTGTTTGATATTAGGCTCCGCCAGATTGGTAAATTTACCGCTAAAAGCCCCGAGAATCAAATACGACATCAGCACGATCGCCAAGCCGATAATGGCGCTGGTAATCGTCTCTTTGGCCGAGGCGAGCGCGGCCGGATTCCCCGCTGACGCCGAATACTGGATTCCGCCAATGATAATCATGACCACGGCCACCACTCCGACAATCGCGGCCGCGAAATTATAAACCATGCCGATGTAATAAGAAATGCCTTTGGCAGTCCGCTCATTACCGATACCCACCTCCAGCTTGATCGGTCCTTTCAGCGAGGAATCATCATCGTCACCCAGATTAACACACCGGCAACGTTGAGAGGGCTCGGCCGCGGCATCCCAGGTGTAATCATCAGGATAGCAATGTTTCTCGCAAATAGACTCCGTGGCAATGTTTTCTCCGACGCAAGTACAATAAGGGGGAGTATTAGGATCGTATTGATAAGACTTGTCTTCTTTTTCGGCACAGTATTCTTTACAGACCATCTCGTCAGTAAATGAGGTCCCGGTGCAAGTGCAACACTTATTGTTTGAGTCAAATCGGTATTCGCCTTTGCAATGATCCTGACAAGCCTTGTCGCTGCCCATCGACGCGGCCGGCGGAGTACAGCAATCTAAACACTCAGCGCATTCGCCTGTCTCCGCATTCATCTGATACCCATGGCAATTTTTTTCCAAACACTGGGTATGACATCGTTCGGCGGGTGTGGTTTTGCAGTCCGGGCTACTGTCGCAATAACTACCTCCGCCGATATAGTCCTGGCAGCATTGGGTTTCACAGCATGCGCCAAAGGCGGCTGTACAGGCGGCCTTTCCCGCGTCAGTGCACGAGGATTTGACATCCGCTCCCGCTATTGCCGGCATTCCCAGGAAAATAACTAAAAAAACAAAAATCGCGAGAACACCGATAATTTTTTTCGGGAAAAATATGTTCATTTTGATGTCAGGCGTTTGAGTAAATAAACTATCCCGGCCAAAATAGCGGCGGCGCCGAGCAACAAGGCAACCAGCTGGAAATAAAAGCGATTCTGGGGTGAGATCACGGAAGCCAGCGCGGCCCAAGTTTTGGCCCAGCCTCCCCCGCCCCCTAATTGGGCCCCTTCGCTAACCAGCAGGGAGAGAGAATCTTCGGCATCCGAAACCCGCCCCTGCTCATCCCGGGCGCGGACAATCACGGCCACAGGAATGACCGTCCCCGACTCCGCTGTCGGCGGGACTACGAGACGGTAATCAGATTGGCCGGAAGCATCGGCGGCTGTCTGCGATTCCGATCCCGCCTGCCACGACCATTGGTATTCCGTCACCGGGCCGAAATTGGACGTGGTCGCGCCAAAAACTATCGTCTCGCCCGGAGCGACCCGGACCGTCCGAGTTGATCCCGGCTCCCCGCTGTCGGAAGTCTCAATTCGGCCGGCCGGC
>CALEFQ010000063.1 GCA_937877125.1 uncultured bacterium
AAATTTTGACTCAGAAGCATGACTGGCTGACGATGATTCAAGCGCCCGCGCATTATCCGGAACTTGTCCGGAACGGCAGTCCGTTGCGGGTATTGGCCGAGCTGAAAACAATGTACCAGTGTAAGTGGTTTTCCAAGGATTCATTGCTCGGTCTGCGCCTGATTCATCTGCCGACCGCGACCGAGCTTTGGCCGACTAGCCTGGCGGGCACGCCCTTCTTGGTTCTCGGCCTACTGCTCCGGGCGGACAACCAGCTGTTGGCGGCTAATTTCACGGCCGGAAGAAGCTACCAAATCAGAATCTGACAGTTTCCCTTGCGCGCACCTGGCAACAGGTGCGTTTTCATTGCCAAAACGATCAGTTTTGCTTATAATTAGAGCATATGATTGCTTATTTAAAGGGGAAGATTCAGGTCGCGGAAGAAAAATTCGTCGTAGTCAATACCGGTAATGTCGGCTACAAAGTTTTTGTGGCCAAAAGTTTTTTGGCCGATTTAACCGCCGGACAAGCCGCGGAAATTTTTACCCATACCTATTTGCGGGAAGACGCCCAGGAGCTATACGGTTTCAAATCCTGGGCCGAGCTGGAAATGTTTGAGATGCTGATTTCAGTCAGCGGGGTCGGTCCCAAAGCCGGCCTGGGGATCCTTGATGCCGGCGGCCCGGACGATATCCGCCGCGCGATTGCCCGGGGTGAGAAATCTTTCTTTACCAAAATTTCCGGCATCGGCTCCAAAACCGCCGATCGGCTGATCCTGGAGTTGCAGAGCAAAGTTGGTCCCGTTACTGGCCGGGTCGCCAATTCCCGCATCAAGACCTCGGAAGAGGCAGTGACGGCGCTGAAGACTCTCGGTTATTCCGACAGCGAAGCGCGGGAAAAATTGAGCGACGTAAAATCATCTTTGAGCATTGCCGAGCAGATCAAGGCGGCCCTAAAGAACTAATATGGACGTTATTACCGAAATAAAAGACCGATCGAAGCTTAACGATTTCATCAGCCGTCAAGAGGACGGTTCTTTGTTTCAAACCTGGGAATGGGGCGAATTTCAGAAAGCGGCCGGATTCAAAATCTGGCGATTGGGGATTGTTACTGGTAGCAACCTCGAAGCGGCGGCCACGGTGTTAAAATATGATATGCCGGGGGGAAGATGGTATCTCTATGCGCCGAGGCTTACCCAAAACGTAAAACGCAAAACGCAAAACGTAAAATTACTGGAAAATATTAAAGAAATAGGACAGAAAGAAAATTGTTTATTTTTTCGGTTTGATTCGTTGAGGGCGGACAGCGCAGACAAGAATTGGCTTAAAGAATTGGGTGCGGTCAAGGCGCCGAAAGAGATCCAGCCGCGGAATACCATTATGGTTGATTTAGTGCCGGCCGAGGACGAAGTGTTGGCCCAGATGAAGTCCAAGTGGCGCTATAATATAAGATTGGCGGAAAAAAAAGGCGTGACAGTGCGGGAATCGATCGCCGCCGATGATCTGGATGAATTTTATCGCTTGGCAGAAATTACCGCCCGGCGGGATAAATTTCACATTCACGAGAGAAAATATTATCAGGTTTTGCTGAATACTCTGGCGCCGGCGGGTTTGGCCCGGCTTTTTATCGCCGAGTACCAGGGGAAAATTCTGGCGGCCAGCCTGGTATCGTTTTATAAAGATACGGCTACTTATATGCACGGGGTATCGAGCGATGAAAACCGCAACCTAATGGCCCCGCATCTGTTGCAGTGGCGGGCGATGCAGGCGGCCAAGCGACGCGGTTGCACCCGCTACGATTTGTACGGCGTCGCGCCCGCCGAATCGGCAGGAGCCCTTAATCACCCCTGGTCGGGAATTACCCGTTACAAAGAGGGTTTCGGAGGAAAACGAGTCGATTATATCGGCGCTTATGACATTGTTTACCGGCCCTTCTGGTACGGAGTCATGAAGATAGCAATGAAAATAAAGAAGTAAATTTCTAATTGACCGAATTCACCTAATTTCTAAATAATGCCTAAACTCCAATTTCTAATGAAAGATTTTGGGCATTGTAAATTAGGCATTGGGATTCATTTAGGTCAATTAGGTTAATCAGAAATTAGAAATTTTCTAACATGCTGAACCAGGTAAAGACAACTATCCCTCCCTGGGCGCTCTCCGCCTACCACTGGTGTCTGGCTTCTTTGGCCACGCTAGTTTATGGTTTCCCCTCGGAACAGCTGACGGTGATTGGTGTCACCGGCACCGATGGCAAGACGACCACTTGCAACTTACTGGCCAAAATTTTGGAGGAAGCCGGACACAAAGTCGGCATGTCGACCACGATTAATTTTAAAATTGGAGCCAAGGAGTGGCCCAACACGACCAAGCAGGGGATGCAGGGTCGATTCAAACTGCAGAAATTTTTGCGCCGGCTGGTGCGGGCGAAGTGCGATTACGCCATCATTGAAACTACTTCGGAAGGCATCAAACAGCATCGCCAGGTCGGGATAAATTATGACGTGGCGGTTTTTACCAATCTGACGCCGGAACATATTGAGTCGCATGGCTCTTTTGAAAATTACAAAAAAGCCAAAGGGAAATTATTTAAAAGCGTCGCCGGCTCGGCCAAGATCGGCCGGGAAAAATTTTCCGTGATCAACGGGGATGACCCGGCGGCGGATTATTTCTTGTCTTTCCGGGTCGATAACGATTATGTGTACAGTCTGGATAAAATCGTGCATAAAGGCCAGCAACAAATTTTAGCCACGGACATAAAACTTGATCCGCGCGGCACGACCTTTCGGTTGCAAATAAAAAGCGGCGCCTCCCAAAAAGAAACTCTGATTACTACCCCGCTGGTCGGTCGCTTCAACGTTTATAACACGGTCGCGGCGGTAGCCGCCGCGCTCACCCAGAAGATTGACCTGGCGCGGATAGCGGCCGCGCTGAAAAATATCGTTCCGCCCGCCGGCCGGATGGAAATAATTGATATCAAAAAACCGTTCACGGTGATCGTTGATTATGCCCATACACCCAACGGCTTAGACAATGCTTTAAAAGCGGTCAAACCTTTTGCCAAAGGTAAACTCTGGTCCATTCTCGGCTCGCAAGGCGGTGGACGCGACAAACAAAAACGCCCCAAACTTGGTATGACTGCCGGCCGACTGGCCGATCAGGTGATTGTGACCAATGAAGATCCGTATGACGAATCGCCCCAGAAAATCATCGACGATGTTTTTGCCGGTGCGCTTCAGGCGGGCAAAGAAGAAAACAAAAACGCCTGGCGGATCATAGACCGGGGACAGGCGATCAAGAAAGCACTTGGCGAAGCGCAAGCCGGTGATATTGTTTTGATTACCGGCAAGGGCTGTGAGACCGTAATCATGGGGCCGGCGGGGAAACGGATTCCATGGGATGATCGGGCGGCGGTGCGGACAAACATACGGATTCGTCCTTGAGATGCGGCCTTAAGGCCGCATCTCATAATGAATAATAATCATAATTTTATTATAATCAAAAAACCCTCCGTTGGGAGGTTTTTTATGTCAAAATCGTTAAATCGTTTGTATTATCATCTAATCTGGTCAACTAAAAACAGGATGCCATGCATCAATCCAAACCTGGATCAAACTATTAAAGAATTAGCTAGGCAGAAAGCCAGAGAATTGCGAATAAAAATTTTAGCCTGCGGCAATACGGAAGATCATGTGCATATTTTGGTAAAAATTCCGCCGGATGTGAATATTGTATCAAGTATAGCTGCTATTAAAGGTTTTATTTCTCATCAAATCAAAACGATGTATCCTGAATGTAATCTCTATTGGCAACGAGGGTATGGGGCATTTTCTGTTTCCGAAAAACATATCGATCGGGTGTGGAATTATATCGAACGGCAACGGGAACATTGTTAATCGAAAAAGGTGCGGCCTTTAGGCCGCACCTTTTAATGGTGCATCGTCAAACCACCAGCCACAAATACAGTAAATAGGTCGCGCCGATGCCGACCAGCGCGCCCACAAAAACTTCCCAGCCGGTGTGTCCCAGCCTTTCGCCTAATTCCGGGTATTTCTGCCGGTCGATGCCGTCTACTTCTTTGACGAGCTTATTTAGGACCTTGCCCTGCTGGCTTAGATTCATGCGGAAACCCATGGCGTCGCGGATAATGATGACCGCCAAAACGGTGGAGATCATGAAGGTCACGGAGTTGAAGCCGTCAATTAATCCCGCTAGCGTGGCCATAGAGGTAGTGATGGCCGTGTGAGCGGAGGGCATACCGCCGTAGGCGGAGATATTGCGCCAGTTGAAACCGCGCAGTGACTTGGTCAAAAATTTTGCCCCCTGGGCGATGACAAAAACCAACAGGGGAATGATGACCACATTAAAAGGGAAAGCGACCATAAGGGCGTAAGAATTAAGATCTAAGAACTAAGAACTGCGGGAAGCAGGTCGTTTGACGAAGGTGCCGAGTTTTGCGGCCAGGATTTTTTGCAAATAGGTAAAACCGATCGCGGCCAGGGGAACGGTGATGAGCGTGCTGGCGAGGGAGAATCGAAAGAAGGGAAGTGCCGCCACGTAGCAATCAATCAAGCCC
>CALEFQ010000064.1 GCA_937877125.1 uncultured bacterium
GTGATATCATTGGCCGGTTCCTCAATGGACAAAGAAGGATTGCGCGAAAAATTACGGAATTGCCACACCAGATAAGACACCGCCGCCACAATGACCGCAACGATAACCGCCGTCTGGACCAGGCGCGGTATCAAAAGCGGAGAACGGATTTTTTTCGGGCGGTCGGCCGGATCAATTTTTTTATCTTCTAAATGCTCCTGAATCCCATGCTCCTTGTCGTACAGGCGAAGTATTTTTGACTCATTCAAGCCCAGGTATTCGGCGTAGCTGCGTAAAAATCCTCGGACATAAACATCCGCCGGCAAATCTCGGTAATACCCTTCTTCCAGAAGATGCAAGTTTTCTTCGCGAACATGGATTGCGGCCGCCACCTGGGATAAGGAGCGATGTTTTTCCTCACGCACGGTACGTAAAATCTGGCCGACTTTGTCGGCTGAATTGATGCGTTTTTGGCTGAAACCGGAAACCATACCTGACTTAAGGTTAAAAAGTACCTTTTATTGTATCATCTATAATTTGCCCGTCAACGGCCTAACTAGCCCATTTACGCTGGTTTTTGTCAAAATTCTGTCAGCCGACTGACTAATATGCTATAATTATTTCGTTATGGCAAAAAAATCTTACAAACCAGTTGTCCTGGTAATTCTCGACGGCTGGGGCATAAACCCTAGTATCGAAGGCAACACGATCAAAGCGGCCGCCTTGCCGAATTTTGATTATTTTTGGAAAAACTATCCAGCTACCGCCCTCCAAGCTTCCGGAATTTCCGTTGGCTTGTTTTGGGGAGAAAACGGCAATTCCGAAGTCGGCCATCTAAACCTCGGCTCGGGCATGGTCGTCTACCAGAATTTGCCCCGCATTACCCTAGCGATCCAAAACAAAACTTTTTTTCAAAACGAAGTTTTCAGCCAGGCTTGTACGCACGTCAAAAAAAATAATTCCGATTTGCACCTGATCGGCCTAGTCAGCGCCGGCGGCATTCATAGCCACATCGACCATCTCTTCGCCCTGCTGGAATTGGCCAAGGCCCAGCGAGTTAAACGAGTTTATATTCACGCTTTCACCGACGGACGCGACACGCCCCGCAACGCGGCCGAGCGTTACCTCGAGGAATTAGAGACTAAAATCCGCCAACTCCGCCTCGGCGAAATTGCCACTGTCAGCGGGCGCTTCTACTCCATGGACCGCGATAACCGCTGGGACCGTGAAGAACTGGCTTACAACGCCATGGTGGCCGGAACCGGACCGACCGCCCCCTCGGCCAAGGCGGCCATCACCGAATCATATACCAATCAGACTTTCGATGAGGAAATCAAACCGACAGTGATCACTAAGGGCGGACACCCGGTCGCCACGATCAAAGACAATGACGCGGTTATCTTTTTTAATTTCCGCGCCGATCGAGCCCGACAAATGACCAAAGCTTTCGTCTTGCCCGGTTTTGATAATTTCCACCGCCCCCATCGTTTAGAGAATCTGTTTTTTGCCACTATGACGCAATATGAAGAAAACCTGCCGGTGCATATTGCCTTTCCGCCTCAAAAAGTAAAAGAACCATTGGCGAAAATCATTGCCGACCATAAGCTCAAACAATTCCATATAGCCGAAACGGAAAAATACGCCCACGTCACTTATTTTTTCGACGGTGGCATCGAAAAACCTTTTCCGGGAGAAGATCAGTTGGTCGTTCCCTCGCCCAAAGTCAAAAGCTACGATCAGGTTCCAGAAATGAGCGCGGCCGAAACCACCGATATCCTGATAAAAAAAATATTCACCGGCCGATATTCTTTTCTAGTTATTAACTACGCTAACCCTGACATGGTCGGCCACACCGGCAATTTTGCCGCCACCGTCAAAGCGCTCGAATTCGTCGACAAAAAAATCAAGGCGGTAGTCGACGCCGCCCTGTCCATCAACGGCACGGTTATCATCACTTCCGATCACGGTAATTGTGAAACCAAAATCGATCCGCTCAGCCACGAAGCGACCAAGGAGCATACCACCAATCCCGTACCTTTCTTGCTTCTCGGCAATGATTTTAAAGTTACCCCCAAAGACGATGATGCGGTGTTCCAGGAAATGATTAATCCCAGCGGCGTCCTAGCCGACGTGGCGCCGACCGTTTTAGATCTAATGGGTTTGACCCAACCAGCCGAAATGACCGGGCTCAGCCTGAGACCGTCCTTGACTGATAAATAGAAGAAGAAAACTAGTAGCTTAAAAGTTAAAAAACACGGCTCGAGCCGTGTTTTTATTTTTAGTTCTGCGATTCTTCGGGAGGAGTCTGTTCCGCCGCTTCACCTTTAACCAAAACTTCGCGAGGTTTACTGCCGTCCGGCGGTCCGACAATGCCGCGCTCTTCTAGAATGTCCAACAACCGGGCGGCGCGGGCATAGCCGACGCGCAAGCGGCGTTGCAACAGCGACGCGGAACCCTTGCCCATGCGCATCACCTCTTCTTTGGCCGCATTGAATAAGTTGTCGTCGATTTCCTCTTCGCCGGATCCGGAAAGTCCAGGCAACTCGCCCGGTTTTTTGTCCTTCTCGGGAACGTCTTCATTGTAGTCAGGCTGTCCCTGCTGGCGCAAATATTCGGTCACGCGTTTTATTTCTTCTTCTTCCACCAGTTCGCCTTGCACGCGCCGGGCCTTGCTGGCGGTAGCCGTGACAAACAACAAGTCGCCGTTGCCGAGTAGTTTTTCCGCGCCCTGCATGTCAATAATAGTTCGGGAATCTATCTGGGAAGCGACATTGAAGGCGATTCGAGATGTGATATTGGCTTTGATCAAGCCTGTAATGACGTTGACCGAGGGACGCTGGGTAGAAACTAACAAATGAATTCCGACCGCCCGAGCC
>CALEFQ010000065.1 GCA_937877125.1 uncultured bacterium
TGATTCGGTTCGGCAGGAAGAGCTGGCCCGACGAGCCCGGCGATATGTCGAGCTTAATCACTCCTGGCCTATTATCGCTAATGCCTACCTGGCTATCATCAAAAAATAATTGGATATGGATAGGCCTGATCGCCGTCGCGGCGACCATCGGTATTTTCGCGTCCCTTAATTTCGATCTCACTATTTACCTGGCCCTGGCCCTGCTCGCTCTTTTGCTGGTGCTGATGTTTTTGCGCCCGCTCTGGGGGCTGATCTCCATCCTGATTATCCCGCCCGCCCCCGCTATTTTCGGACAGACGCTCACCCTTCCCCTGCCGCTAAAAGAAAACCTAACTATCAACCTGGCCTCAGTGCTCGCTTTGGTCGTCATCGCCTGGGTAATTTTTTACTTGTTCAAAAACCAAGTTTCCCTTAAATCAATCCCGCTGGTTTGGCCGTTTTTAATCCTGCTAACGGCAGGTCTGATTTCAATTATCGTCTCGGCGGATCGTTTCATCTCCGCCGCCGAATGGATTCGCTGGCTGTCGATTTTCGGCATATTTTTGATCGCTTTTGACCTGGCGCGTCGCACCGGTCAAGGCCGCCGGATAATCGGCGCGATTGCCGTTTCGGCGGGAATCCCCTGCGCAGTCAGCCTCTGGCAGCTTTTAAGCGGCCGCGGCATTTACGAAATTTCCACCGGACTGACTCGGGTTTACGGCACTTTCGGGCAACCCAACTCCCTGGCTTTTTACCTAGTGCTGGCCGCGGCCGGCTTGATTATTTTCTGGCAGACAATCCCCGGGCAGAAGCCACTTAACCCGTGGTGGTTGCTAATCCCCGCGGCCGTCATTTTACCAATTTTATTTTTTACCTATGCCCGCGGCGCCTGGCTCGCCCTGCTGATGATTCTAATCATTCTGGGAATTCAGCGCTGGCGCTGGAAGTTTGTCATAATCTTATTAATAGTTGCAGCCGCGGCGGGCTTGTTTATTCTCTTCAATTCCCAAAATACCCGCGTCACCGAATTCAATATCACCCGCACTGATTTCTACCAGCGAGTGGTCGCCTTGTTTGACTTCCAAGAATACTCTTCGTCCACCTCATGGCGGATACGCTCCTGGACCGATATGATCACCAACGCCTTCCCGGAAAAACCCTGGCTCGGCTACGGCCCCGGCATGTATATACCGACCAATCTCATTGTGCACGGATATCTGGAAGGCGCCCTGGAAGCTCATAATGATTACCTGCTAATCTTGATCGAGACCGGGCTAATCGGCCTGGCTGCCTACTTATTCCTGATTTTTAGCACTATAAAAAAGACTGTTCAAGCCGCCGGAGAGGACACCGGAAATAAAAAAAAGACGGCCTGGATCGTAACCGCGACACTAATTGCGATATTCATTATGAGCTTTAGCGATAATATTTTGCGCGTTACCGCCTTGCAGTGGGCGCTCTGGAGTTTGGTGGCGGTGGTATTAGCAACAGAAAGGCAAAAGGCAAAAGGTAAAAGGTAAAATATTTTTAGTAGTTTGGTTTTATTTCAACCGGCAAATACTTTAGCGGGGCCTGAATAAAATACCAAATTATCTTAAAATATTTTGCCTTTTACCTTTTAATTTTTGCCTTATAAAAAAAGAGCCCGAAAGCTAATCTTGCGATCAGCTTCGGGCTCGATTTGGTTGTGGGCCGTGTGGCCGTTATGGTTTCTTCAGGTTGGACTGGATGCTGGCGAAATTCGCCTTGTAGGCCACCCCGGGCTTGCCGAATTCTACCGTATAAGGGGCCAGGGCCGGGGCTTCGGAAACCGGATCCAGAACATCGAGGTATTCGGCAACACCATCAATCATGGCGAACGCCACAAACTTCGTGTCCTTCAAAAACGGTTTCCCCTCAGAATCGGTGACTGAAAACTGGACTACCCGGTCCTTGACGACAGCGCTCGGCATTTTGGCCAGCTTGGCCTCGATGTTATCGCCGAACGGCCAGTCGAAAGGTCCGGCCAAGTACATCTTGGTCCCGTCCTTGAAAGTAGCCGATTCTCGATCATGGATCCAGAAAGAGACAGTGACAATGTCCCCGTCCAAACCGAAGGCCATAGGGAGATCCGGGCCAACCGCAACCGCCATCGTCTCGAAATTGCTCGGAGGAGCTTCAGATTCCGCACCTCCAGAAAACACCGCCGTTTCCGTTTCAGCCCATACCGGCACGACACAAGCAATCGCCACCACCACCAAAAGTAAACTTTTCACCTTGAATCCTCCTCCTACCACGAGTACGTCAGCCCGACCTGGGCCCGGAACTCGTTGGATTTTTTTTTCTCTTCATTCGGCGGACCGTCGGTCCGCTCGAAACTCCAAACATGCGCTTTGAACCGCCACCGGCCTTTGGGGTCGGGACGCGATTCCAGGTAGAGTCCGGGACCCTTCCAGTCGATCATCCAAGAGTTGGACTCATAACTCCAGGACTGATAAGTAGCGGCGATGATAAGCGGGTATTCCTTCACCAGAAACTTGTAGCCTGCTTTCGCATGCCACTCGGTGAAGGTGCTATCACTGCGATA
>CALEFQ010000066.1 GCA_937877125.1 uncultured bacterium
GGAGAGGCGGAATTGACGGGCAAAGGCGTGGCTTATTGCGCCACTTGCGACGCCCCGTTTTTTAAGAATAAAGTAGTGGCGGTCGCCGGCGGCGGCGATGCGGCGACTATGGCGGCCGTATTGCTGACCCAATATGCTTCAAAAATATACTTGTTGGTTCGTTCAGAGGTTCTTAAAGGTGAGCCGATCTGGATCGAACGGGCGACGCAGCATGGAAAAATCGAGGTTATTTATAAAACCCAGGTGTCTAAAGTGGTAGGCACTAAGATGGTCGAAGGAGTTGAATTGGATAAACCTTTTCAAGGAAATAGAATTTTGCCGGTCCAGGGAATTTTCGTGGAAATCGGGGCGCGGCCGGCGACGGAATTGGCCAAAGAATTTGGCGTGGCGCTCAATGACCGCTGGCGGATCAAGGTTGACAATGAACAGCGCACTAATTTGTCCGGAGTCTTTGCCGCCGGGGATGTTACCGATAAGACCGGGCATTTTGAGCAGATTGTGAATTCGGCGGCGCAAGGCGCCCAGGCGGCTTATAGTGCTTTTCTTTTTTTGCAGGACAAGAAAAAATTAAGCAAATGAAAACAGGTTGCCAGAGGCAACCTGTCGGTTGGGATCGCTTACGGCCGGGGGAATGAAGTTGTCACCCAGAAGTGGATGATTTCTGCGCTTAAAGAAAGCACAGATATTCCGTAGAGCGGCCAGGCCAGGTAAGGATTCAGATCGAATCCCGTCAGGTCCAGGATCAGGCAGGCCAGGCAGGCTAGCATCAAAATCAGATTTAGTACCGGCCAGCCCCGATAGATGTCAATCCAGCCGTTAGTAATCGCTTCCGGTTCCTGCAAATAGGCCTTTATCTTTCTTCGTAAGGTTTTCATTGTCCCTCCAATCTTGCCGACATTATAGCCAGATAATCTAAAAAGTCAAGCATGACCGGAGACGCCGCTAAAAAGGTTTTATCCGTTTACCAGGTCAGGATTGAAAAGATGATCCGTGATTTTTTTGTTGCGGAAAAAAAAGAAGCAAAAAGAATCGATCCGTTCCTTTATCATAATATCGCCGCGATGGAGGAGCTGGTTTGCCGTTATGGCAAGCGATTGCGTCCAGTCCTGACGATTTTTGCCTACCAGGCCGCGGGAGGAAAAGATGTCGCCGCCGTGGAAAAGGCGTCCGTGGCTTTGGAACTTTTCCATAATTTTTTACTGGTTCATGATGATATTATCGACCAGGATTCGATGCGTCACCGGGGGCCGTCTCTCCATGAGGTCTATCGCCAATATCACCGCCGGCATCGGCTGGTCGGTGATGCCCGACATTTCGGCGAGTCGATAGCCCTGGTGCTTGGAGATATCCTGGCGTCTTATTGCAACACGATTTTGATTCAGAGCAATTTTTCTTTGGAGCAGCGCCAGGCGGTGTTACTTCAGATGAGTCGGGCGACGAAAGAGGTCGGCTTCGGCCAAAATTTTGATATCCTGGCCGGGGCGAAAAAACGGGTTACGGAAAAGGAGGTTTTGCGGATCCATTATTATAAGACGGCTAAATATACGATTGAAAATCCTATCTTGGTTGGGGGAATTTTCGGCCGAATGAACAAAACTGCCCTGCGGCGGCTGGCGCGGTATTCTCTCCCGTTGGGAATCGCTTTTCAGATCCAGGACGATATTTTGGGGATGTTTGCCGACGAGAAAAAACTGGGTAGGCCGGTCGGTTCCGATTTGCGTGAAGGAAAGCAAACGTTGCTGGTCACTCGTGTTTTCAGCCGGGGGACAGCGTCGCAGCAAAAGCGGTTTCGGCGTTTATTCGGCAAAAAGGATTTGACCGCCGCCGAGATTGCCGAAGCGCGCCGGATTATAGTTGATACCGGTTCACTGGATTATTCTCGGCGTCTAGCTCGGCAGTACGCGACTGCGGCCAAGAAAATAATTCGCCACGCTAGCTTAGAAAAACCCGGCCGAGAGTTTTTAGAAGGCATCACTAATTACATAATTGAGCGCGAACTTTGATGAAGGCTAATTTGGCAAAAAGTGCTGGTTTCTGCGCCGGCGTCAAGCGCGCCGTCAAATTAGCCTGGCAATGCGCGGCTCGGTATCCCGGCCGCGTATTTATGTTGGGTGACATTGTTCACAACGCCACCGTGGTAAATTCTTTGCGGCAGGCCGGAATAAAAACCGTAAAATCTATCAACCGAATTCCGCGCGGTGCGGTGATCTTAATCCGGGCCCACGGCAGTGCGCCGGCGCTTTATCGTGCCGCCCGCCGTCGGGGATTGAAAATTGTCGACGCCACTTGCCCCATGGTTGCCGCGATTCACCGCCACGCGATCTCTCTGGAAAAGGACGGCTATGCCGTCGTGATCATCGGCGAGGCGCGTCATGACGAGGTGCTGGGCATTGCCGGCGAAGTCGCTCGCCCGACGGTTTTGTCTACGGTGTCCGAAGCCGAGGCTTGGTCGGCGCCGCGCGAAAAAATCGGAGTCGTGGTCCAATCGACCCAGAACTTCGATTTAGTTAAGGCGATTGTTTCAGTATTGCTGGAGAAAGGAAGCCCCGTCAAAGTTTTTAACACTATTTGCGCCGCGACGCGCTCTCATCAGGCAGAAATTCGTCAGTTGCCGAAACAAAACGAGGCCATGGTTGTCATCGGCTCCAAGAAAAGCGGCAATACCAAACGTCTGTTTGAAATTTCTCGGTCGCTCAATCGGCGTTCTTATTGGGTCGAGACTGCCGCTGATTTGCGTCCGGTTTGGTTTCGTCGGATTAAAAAAGTCGGCGTAACGGCCGGCGCATCGACGCCGCCGGAGGTGATTAGGGCAGTGGTGCGCCAGCTTAGGAAATATTGATATGATCAAAAGGAGAAAAACCAGAGCCGTCCGGGCGGGGCGGATTTTGATCGGCGGGGCCGCGCCGATATCGGTTCAAACTATGACCAATACCCCTACTAGCGACGTGCGAGCGACTGTCCGGCAAATCAAGGCCGTCGAGAAAGTAGGAGCAGATCTGGTTCGGGTCGCCGTGCCGGATATGGCTGCCGCCCGAGCGATTGGCGCGATCAAGAAAAAAATAAAAATTCCTTTGATTGCCGACATCCATTTTGATTATCGCTTGGCCTTGGAGTCGGTCCGGCAGGGGATCGATAAGCTCCGGATTAATCCTGGTAATATCGGTTCCCTGGAACGCGTTAAGGCTGTCGTGGAAGCCGCACGCCAGAAACGAATTCCGATCAGGATCGGGGTCAATCTCGGTTCGCTAGAGCCAATGATCTTAAAGCGCTACGGCCGTACCGCCCGGGGGATGGTGCAATCGGCGCTGCGGCATATCCGTCTGTTGGAAAGATACGGTTTCCGGGACATCGTGGTGGCCATGAAAGCCAGTGATGTCGCTCGAACCGTGGCGGCTTACGAATTGTTAGCGAAAAAGGTTGATTATCCCTTTCACTTGGGCGTTACCGAGGCCGGTACGACTTTTTCCGGCACCATTAAGTCCAGTATCGGTTTGGGCAGTCTTCTGCTGAAAGGGATCGGGGATACCTTACGCGTCTCTTTGACCGGTCCGCTATCTCAAGAAATTGCCGTGGGGCAGGAAATTTTGCAGTCGTTGGGCTGGCGCCAATTTCGGGTGGCCATTACCAGCTGTCCCACTTGCGCGCGGACGACGATCGCGGTGGAAAAATTGGCCAAACAGCTGGAAATAAAGTTGGCGGGCGTAAAAAAACCCCTTCATCTGGCCGTGATGGGGTGCGTGGTCAACGGCCCAGGCGAGGCGGCCGAAGCGGATTTAGGAATTACCGGCGTGAAGGGGAAGGCAATTTTATTCAAAAAAGGTAAGATTTTTAAAACGGTACCGGTTTCGCGAGCGGTGCCGACGTTGCTTGCTGAAATCAAAAAATTGCGATAAATTAACCTTGCCGGTGTCTCTCGAGCTTCTTCCGCGAGACCACAGGCCAAAGACTAAAGACTAAAGACTAAAGACTTTCATCATCATATGGATACATTCCCCCTGGCTAAAACTCCAGCGCTAAGTTTGTTGCAGTCCAAAGCCGGCACGCAGGCAGTTGATTTGGTGGTGCCTAAGCATATCGGCATTATTATGGACGGTAATCGTCGTTGGGCGCAAAAACGTGGCTACCCGAGGGCTCGTGGTCATGAAGCGGGGGCGGAAGCTTTGGAGCGGATTACCGATTACGCGGCTCGGATCGGCGTCGAAAACCTGACGGTCTATGCATTTTCCACTGAAAACTGGCAAAGTCGCACTAAAGTTGAAATTCAGGAGTTGTTCGGCTTGATAACCTTAGTCCTTAAGCGTCGTTTGAAAAAAATGCAGGAGAATGGCGTGGTGCTGGGATTGATCGGTGACATCCAGAAGTTTCCGCTCAATTTGCGCCAGGTTTTGTTTCATGCCAAGGAAGTCCTGAAAAAGAATCACCGGATCAAATTAAATTTAGCCTTAAACTATGGCGGTCGCGATGAGATCTTGCGGGCGTTCAAAAAAATTACGCAAGCCAAGGTATCGGCCAAAGAAATCAATGAGGAATTGCTTGCTAAACATTTGGATACCAAGGGCATTCCGGAGCCGAATTTGATCATCCGCACCGGCGGTCGCCAGCGCCTCAGTAACTTTTTGGTCTGGCAATGTACGTATAGCGAGCTTTATTTTACCGATGCCCTCTGGCCGGACTTCGGCCCCGAAGAATTAGATAAGGCGATTCTGTATTATAGCCAGTGCGAACGTAATTTCGGTAAGTAAATTGAAAAGCGTAAAACTTAAAACGTAAATCGTAAAAATAATTTTACCTTTTGCGTTTTAAGTTTTACGCTTTTTTTATGTTCATTCCCGATTAGACTGCCGGGATTTGTCTTCGGTTTGCGGCATCATGGGGCTTTCTTGCACCGGGACTTCATTTGAGCGGCCCGGCTGCCAGCTGGCTTGCCGTTCTTCTTGTTGTTTCAGATAAGGAGATTTTTGCGTTTCTTGCGGGTTTTCTTGCGCCGCCAAACCGATCGTTTCCCGGAAATTATTTTTGCCCAATCCTTTAAATTCTTCCCGGGAGGGCAGACGTCCGTTATCTTTTTGGAAATTGTCTAAGTTTTCCTTTAGCCGCTCCAGCTGGGTGTTGACTGTGGTTTCGGCGATCAGCCTCGAGCCTTTGAAAACATTTTTCAAGTCGGCCAGGCCGACGGGATTTTCCGGCATCTGGCCGCCGTTGTTTTCAATTTCGGTGTAGATCTTGTCAAAAGCCCGGTCGATTTGCTGCTGGAGGTGTTCGCTTTTCTGCTCGCGCGTGGCCTCGACTTTTACCGGGGCTTCATGGGGGAGACGCGGTCGGTTTTCCGTTTTTGGGGGTTCTTTGGTCTTCTCTTTTTCCGGTTCATCGCCTTGGGGTATTTCAATTTCGGGCTGGGGCTGTCTGGCCGGGTCAGTTTCGTTCAGCTGGGCCTGAATCGCTTGTTGTTTTTCTTCTAAGTCGTGCACTTCTTCAACCGTGTGCGGCGCCTCCTTGAATTCTGCGGGCGGCTCGGGAAATTCTTGCTGAAAAGTTTTTTCTGTTTGGTCGAGATTCTGTTGGTCTTCTTGGGCCGCCGGCTTCAGGTCTGTCAATGTCTGATCAATGTAATCCGATTGCTGTTGGAGACGTTCTTGTTCAGTGAAGGGCGGCAAAGATATTTCTTCCGGTTTGGCCTCGGCGGTTTTTTCTTGCTCGACACTGTCGGGCATTTCCGGATTTTTTCCTAGAGGGGTCATAAAAGTAGATTTATTTTGTTTAACTACTTTTATTATGTTTCAAAACGAGCCGGCTGTCAATCTTGGCGACCGGGCGATACAGTGCTAGACTTCAGTCAAATGATGCTCCAATTGGTCGAAAATTTGATTACGGCGGGCCAGCTGAAAACGCCGGTTATTATTGAGGCCTGGCGTAAAATCGACCGGGTTGATTTCGTGGCCGAAAATGAAAAACGGCATGCTTATGAAGATCGACCCTTGCCGATCGGCTTTGGGCAGACAATTTCCCAGCCGACGACGGTGGCTTTTATGCAGGAATTGCTTGATCCCCAGCCGGGGCAAAAAATTCTTGATGTGGGTTCCGGTTCCGGCTGGCAAGCGGCAATTCTCGGGATGATTGTCGGCGAGACGGGACAGGTTTTCGGCGTCGAGCGGATTGAGGCGCTGCGAGCGCTGGGCCAAAGCCGGATCCGGCGCGCCGGTCTCGCTAATGTGCAAATAAATTTGGCCGGCCGATTGATCGGCTGGCCGGCCGCGGCTCCGTATGACCGTATTATTGCCGCCGCGTCGGCCGAATCAGTCCCTAAGGAACTTTTAGAACAGTTGAAAATAAAAGGCAAAGCCGTCTTGCCGGTCAAAAACAGCATTTTCTATTTTGAGCGTAAAAATAGGACTGATTTCATTTCGCGGGAATATCCGGGGTTTGCGTTCGTGCCTTTGATTAGTCAATAGTCTTTAGTCTTTAGCTAATAAATTTTCGAACAATCCGGGTTTTTCGTGCTAAAGACCAAAGACTAATGACTAAAGACTAAATTATGAAAATCGTCATTTTCGCCGGCGGAGCCGGGACGCGGCTCTGGCCGCTAAGCCGCAAAAAGACTCCCAAGCAGTTTGATCCCATGTTTGAGGGAAAATCGACTCTGCAACTGGCGGGGGAGAGGATCCGGAAACTGGTGGACTGGAATGATGTTTATATTTCCACGCTGGATCAGTACGAATCGATAGTCCGTCAGCAGCTGCCCGATATTCCCGATGAAAATATTATTACCGAACCGGCGCGGCGCGACGTGGCGCCGGCGATCGGACTGGCCATGCTGAAGTTACGCGATGTCGGCAAAGAGCCGGTGGCGATTCTCTGGAGTGATCATCTGATGGACCGGCCGGAATCTTTCCGGCGGGGGTTGAGTGTGGCCGAAGGACTGATCAGGAAAGATCCCGAACGTTTTATTTTCTTTGGCGAACGTCCGCGCTACGCCGAACAAAACTTAGGTTGGATCCATATCGGGCCGGTGCGCCAAAAAATAAAAAGCATCCCGGTTCGGTCTTTTCGGGGCTGGTTTTACCGGCCGCCTTTGGCGAAATGTAAAAAAATGTTTGCCTCCCGGCAATGGATCTGGAATCCCGGTTACTGGGTGACTACTCCAGACTTTGTTTTGGAGCAATTCCGCCTGAAACAGCCGGCCATGTACCGACAGTTGCAACTGATCGGGCAGGCGCTGGGTACTTCACGCGAGGGCAAGGTGTTGAAGCGCGTGTATCCCCAGCTCGAGAAGATCCATTTCGACAACGCTATCCTGGAAAAAATGAAGCCCAGCCAGGCCGTGGTTTTGCAATTAGACATGGGCTGGAGCGATCCCGGGACACTGTATGCCATTAAAGAAGCTCTGGCCGCGCAGGCTGATGACAATGTCACCCGGGGCGCCGTTTTGCCATTTAATAGCCGCGATTGCCTGCTGTTCAACGACGAGCCCAAGAAATTATTAGCGGCGGTCGGCCTGGAGGGGATCATTGTCGTTGAGACCAAGGATGCTTTACTGGTTGTGCACAAAGATCGTGTGCCGGAAGTGAAAAAAATGGTAGAATCCCTAGAGCATACTAAATGGTCGCACTTACTTTAAATTTTTGACATGCTTAATTCACCCGACGCCGGCGTCTCGGCGCGTCGCAATTTGTTTTTGTTTATCGCTATCATGATAGCGATTTTTCTTGTTTTGCTGATTGCTTATCTCTGGCTGGAACACGCCGTCCAGTCGCCGCGTAATCCGGACAGCGCGCCGGCCCGGAAAATTATTATCGAATCGGGGTCTGGCGTGGCGGAAATCGCGGAGTTGTTACAGCGGGAGCAGATTATTTCCGGGACCTTGCCTTTTAAATATTATGTTTGGAAAACCGGTAAGAAAAAAGATTTTAAAGCCGGCACTTACGAGATCAGTCCCAGTCAAAATATCGTCGAAATAACGGATTTATTGAGCGGAGTGATGTCCGGCGAAGTTCGAGTGACGATCGTGGAAGGCTGGACCAACCGGGCGATTCGGGCGACGCTGGGCGAAAAACTGACGGCTTCCGCCGATAACCAAGCCGTTTCCCTGGCCCAGCGGGAGAGCACCGAGCGTGATTTCGATGATGCGGTGCTGGCCACCTATGAATACGAATGGCTGCGCGATGTTCCGCCGGAGCAAAAATTGGAAGGCTATCTTTTTCCCGATACTTATCGTTTTTTCCGCGAGGCGCCGATGACGGAAGTGATCGAAAAGATGCTGCGCAACTTTGATCAAAAAATGACCGACGAGC
>CALEFQ010000067.1 GCA_937877125.1 uncultured bacterium
GTATTATAATTTATTTTGGCCCAGTGCGTCAAATGCCGGCTGGGGGCAAAATTAGCCGGAATCGGCCTAGTCGGGCTAAGTAGGTTTACTCTTTTCGCGGCCCTTGCCCGGGAGATAAAGATATGCTATTATTTAAGTCGTAAAATCAAATCAATGAATGAACAAAGCGCAAAAATGGACGATCCGCGCCCGGCGTCTAAGCAATCAGGCGGTTCTTTCTTTTGGGAACTTGTCAAAGTGGTTTTGATCGCGGCCATGATTATCATTCCGGTGCGGTATTTCCTGGTTCAGCCGTTTCAGGTAAAAGGGGCCAGTATGGAGCAAAACTTTTCCGACGGCAATTACTTAGTTATTGATGAAATCAGTTATCGTTTCCAGGAAATTGAGCGCGGCGACGTGATTGTTTTTCGTTATCCTGGGAATCCTCGCGAATATTACATCAAGCGGGTGATAGGTTTGCCGGGCGAGACCGTCAAAATTCAAAACGGGGAAGTCCTGATTTGCAATAGCGACCATCCGGATTGTTTTGCTCTGGATGAATCCGAGTACCTCAAGCCGCACGAAAGGACCCCAGGCAATAAAGCGTTTGAAATTGACCCCGGTAATTATTTTGTCCTCGGCGACAACCGCAACGCCAGTTCCGATTCGCGCAGTTGGGGAGAATTGCCTCGGGATATGATTATCGGCAAGGTTTTATTGCGAGTTTTCCCGGACTTTGGATTAATTCCCGACACTCATTATTAAATATAATCATCCCGTCATTTTTTAGTAAAATTGATGGGTGTTTGAGGTTATATGGTAAAAAAGAAACAAGTAGCGCGCCCTAAGCCGAAAAAAGAAGAGCCCGGCCAGGGTAAACAATCGGTTTTAGAACTGAAAGCGACTCCTTTGCGGCGCAAAGATCGCCTACAAAGGCCGCGAGGCATGCATGACTTACTGCCGGAAGACAGCCAATACCACGATTTTATTTTGCGTACCGCCGAATCTGTTTTGGTTTCCCACGAATTTGATCATATCGACACTCCGGTAGTTGAAAATGTTAATCTGTTCGCTCGCGCCATCGGTGAAAGCACAGATATTGTCGAAAAAGAAATGTTTTTGCTTAAAGATCGCGGCGGCGGAGAAAAATTAGCCCTGCGGCCGGAATTTACGGCGGGGTTAGTGCGCGCTTACATTGAAGACGGTTTTAATTCTCGGCCTCAGCCGGTAAAAATCTATGCCCACGGGCCCCTGTTTCGGGCGGAACGCCCCCAGGCCGGCCGTTTCCGTCAGTTTTACCAATTAGATTTTGAGATTTTTGGCGGCTCCAAACCGGCACTAGACGTTCAAGTTATTCAATTGACCTGGCGCATTATGGAACGTTTAGGCCTCAAGGGGCTGACGGTCCAAATCAACAGTATCGGCTGTCCCGAATGCCGGCCGGCGTACCGGCAGGTTTTGTTGGATTATTACCGGGCCCACGTCAATAAGCTTTGCGCGGATTGCAAAAAAAGGATCAAGCGCAATCCGTTGCGCTTGCTGGATTGCAAGGAAGAAAAATGCCAGCGCATCGCCCTTAACGCGCCTCAAATGTTTGATAATCTCTGTGAGGCTTGCCATGATCATTTCAAACAGGTGCTGGAGATGCTGGACGAATTAGAAATTCCCTATAATCTTAATTCTCGGTTAGTGCGCGGCTTGGATTATTATCGTCGCACGGTCTTCGAAATTTGGCCGGAGGGGAAGAGCGGCGAGCTAGCCCAGTCAGCCTTGGGCGGCGGGGGACGCTATGATGGCTTAGTGGAATTAATGGGCGGACAGCCGACGCCGGCTGTGGGGGTCGCGTTCGGGATTGAGCGGGTCCAAGAAGAAATGAAGCGACAAAACATAAAAGCTCCGATTTCTCCGGTCCCTCGGGTTTTCTTGGCGCAGCTGGGAGAAAAGGCGAAAAAGCAAAGCTTCAAAATTTTTGAAGATCTACACGCAGCCGGAATCGATGTCATGGAATCATTAGGGCGCGACAGCCTCAAATCACAGTTAAAACAGGCGGAAAAGAAGCAGGTCCTCTTTACCTTGATTCTCGGCCAGAAAGAAGCGGTTGACGGGACGATGATTGTCCGTGATATGGCCACTGGCGTTCAGGAAGTCATTTCCCAGGAACAAATGATAAAATACATGCGGCGCCGTCTCCTGGAAAAAGAAAACGAGAAAGCTTCCCTGAATAAATCGGCCCAACCCAAGATCGTTCCTAAAACCTAATCATCAGTCAATTTCTTTTTTGCTGATAAGCGAAGGCAGGATACCGGCTCAATCCGGTATCTTGTTATAATTGCGATTTTTTTAACCTTTGTTATAGTAGCGCCATGGCTGTGAAAAAAGGCTACCGGTTAGCCATCAAAACAATCGGGTGCCGCTTGAATCAAGCGGAAAGCCAAGATCTGGCCGCTCAATTGGACCAGGCCGGTTTTAGGATTGTTTCCGAAAAATCAGCCGCGGATATATTGGTGGTCAATAGTTGTGCCGTTACCCTGGCCGCAACTCGGAAATCTCGCCAGGTGTTGCGGGCGTATCGGCACCGCTGGCCGCGCACCGCGGTGGTAGTTTTAGGCTGTAGCGAGCCGGAGCTTCGGGCCTTGCCGGAATTAAGTTTAGCCATCAACCGGATCGACAAAAACCGGGCAGCTGAAATAATCAAGAAGCATTTTAGATTTCCGGAAAAGCAAAAAAGAAAAATCCAGGCGAAATTATTAAATCGCCGGACTCGGGCCTTGCTGAAAATTCAAGACGGGTGTGACGAGTTTTGCACTTATTGCATTGTCCCTTTCCGTCGGGGGAAACCGCACAGCGTGCCCCTGTCAAAGGTTTTAGCCAATATCAGAAAATGGGACGCTGTCGGGGTAAAGGAAATTGTCTTAACGGGAGTTCATATCGGCGGTTACCGCTCTCGGGGCGTGGATTTTGCCGGCCTGGTGAGAAAAATTTTAGAACAATCAGGGATTCCCCGGATCCGATTTAGTTCCCTAGAACCGCAACACTTGACCCCGGAGATTGTGGCCCTGTTTCGTTCCCCGCGCGTTTGTCCGTTCCTGCATCTGCCGATCCAAAGCGGACAAGATGAAATTTTGGCCGCGATGCATCGGCGCTATTCGGTGGCCCGGCTGATTAGCCTGGTCCGAAGTGTCCGAAAAGTAGTTCCAAAGATTTTTCTCTCGACTGACGTTATCGTTGGTTTTCCGGGGGAGACGGAGGCGCATTTTCGCCGGACGGTAGCCTTATGCCGCCGTTTACACTTTGCGAAAATCCACGTTTTTAGCTATTCTATAAGAGAAGGAACTAGAGCTAGTCTCTATCCGAATCAGCTTGGACCCGAGACTATCGCGCGCCGGAGTCGCCTGTTGCGGCGTGTTAGCGATCGGCTTAATCTGGAGTACCGCCAGCGCCAAGTCGGCAAACAGGCGGCCGTATTGCTGGAGACTCCCCGGGCAGGAATAAGCCGGGACGGGCTCAAAATAAGTCTGGATCCTGGCGGCAAAACAAATACCGAAGTGATCGCTCAAATCACGGCGGTCACGGCTAACCAAACGTTGGCCAAATTAATTCGTCATTAGCTTTAAGCCAAAGACTAATGACTGAAGGGCACTAATATGGATGATTGTATTTTTTGCAAAATTATCGCCGGGAAATCTCTCGCCGATTTTGTTTACCAGGGGAAAAAGGTTGTTGCTTTCCGGAACATCAATCCGCTCGCGCCCACTCACATCTTGATTGTGCCGAAGCGCCATGTTGCCTCGGTTTCCGAACTGGAAGAGCAGGATCAATCCGCCGCGGCCGAGATGCTTCTGTGTGTCAGGCAAATCGCGGCGCGCGAAGGCGTAGCGGAGACGGGCTTTAAATTAGTAATTAATAGAGGCGGCCCCCACGTGGAAATGCTGGTCCCGCACTTGCATATGCATCTGATCGGGGGAAAAGAATTAAAAGGCGAAATATAGTAATCTAATATTAAAATTATGGCTCGAGAATCAATGCCGATCGGCGACCCGTCAAAAATGATAGCCAAAGAACAAGTGTCATCGGCTCAGTTCTTCAAAGGCGAAATGCCCCGACCGGAGCTTGCGGCGATGCCGGTTTTAGAGCTTTCGCCAGAGACAATTACCGAGCGAAAAGACCTGCTTCGAGAGAAGGCCTTGGAATATCGCCAGCGCAAGCAGAAAAAAATGGAAAAACTGCCCAAAGAGTATCGGCAGAATCTGGTTTTTCGCGATGCTTTTGCCAAACAATTATTAGCGGATCAATTAGTGGCGCGGGATCGGGTTGATCCCCAGCGCATATTCAATGCCTTACAAGATTATTTTTCCGGAGACTACACTCCGGAAGAATTTCAGGAAGCATACGTTGTTATTAAAGATTATGTCGAGACTGGAGGAATGAAAGTTACCCAGCCAGAGAAAAAACGCGACTAACTTTCTTGAAGCGCCAGCCGACAGTAAGAATAATTCCAGATTAAACCAATTTAATTGGGAGATTTATGGCAAGCAAATCGCTTTGCCGCGGCACTGGGTATTTACCAATCATCATCGGATGTCCGTCACTATGATGATCACTTGATTTTTGAAAAAACCAGATACAAATAGAAGCCCCAATCAGGGAACGGGGCGAATTAACAGGGGAGCTGTAACAAGTGGTGACCAGAGGCGGTTAATCTTTGACATTTTTTAATCTTTATATTACTATTTAGGTACCGATTGAGGTCTTATCCTTTTTAAATAAAGGTCGGTTTAATTTGATAAATTTGCATTGAAAGAGAGGTGAGCTTAATGGTTGAAGTAAAACGAAAAGATCGCGAATCAATTGAAGGCATGATTAGGCGCTTTACCAAGAAATTACAACAAAGCGGCAATATTTATCGTGCTCGTAAAATGCGTTTCCACCAGAAAACTAAGAGTCGGACGGTTTTAAAAGAAGAGGCCAAACGCAAAAATATGATCATGGAACGGCGTGAGTATCTGAAAAAACTTGGTCGTTTTGGTATGCACAAATTCCGCCGCAGCCAGCAGCGGATTTTCCAAATGAGGCGTCCGAAAGCCCTGGAGAAGAAGCACGCATTAACATCCAAGGCGCCGCAGGCTTCCGCTAAATAGATCAAAAAAATGAGCTTAAAAGAAAAAATCAACCAAGATTTTATTGCGGCCCGTAAGGCCAAAAATAAGGTAGTGGCCGATGTTTTAACTATGGTCCGAACAGCAATCCGCTACAAAGAAATTGAGAAAAAGAAAGAGCTGGCCGACGATGAAATTATGGCGGTCGTTAGCCATGAGATCAAGCAGCGTAAAGATTCAATGGCGCAGTTTTCCAGCGGCAACCGCCAAGATTTAGTCGCCAAAGAAAAAAAAGAACTAGATATTCTGATGGCTTACCTGCCGGCTCAATTGTCAGAATCAGAAATTACAGACTTAGTTTCTAAAGCGATAAAAAAATCTGGTGCTTCCGGGCCGAAAGATATGGGCAAGGTCATGGGGCTTTTGATGAAGGACTTGAAGGGCAAGGCTGACGGTTCTTTAGTCCAGCAGCTTGTAAGGAAGAAACTAGCCGGTAAATAGCTTGAACAAAAAAAATACTCATCAATGCAAATCGGCGAACAGGGCATGTGGACAAGTTGAACAATTAATTTTTTATTACCGGCTTAAAAACCAGGCGTCCGGGAAAATTCCGACCAGTAACTAATGATTGATTTAGTTTTAATAAACAAAACTCGGTTTCGGATTTCGCTCTTATGGTTAGAAAATCAGACGCGATTGCTTTTAAAAAAAATAAGACTGGGTCCGCCGGTCAGCCTAAGCTTAGTAATAATCAGCGATGCTGAAATGCGCCAGCTAAACTGGTCTTATCGCCGGCAAAAAAAGGTAACCGATGTCTTGAGTTTTGACCTGCGCCGACCCAATATGCCAGGGATTAGTGGTGAAATCTTCTTGTGTTTTTCGGAGGCGGCCGTAATAGCCAGAGAACGTCGCGTCTGTCTGCGCCGGGCGTTACTTTGGCTCATTATTCATGGTATACTGCACTTAGCCGGCTTCGAGCATGACCAGGTTCCGCTAGAACAAGCCAAAAGAATGTTTTTACTTCAAGATAAATTAGCCCGCGATTTCCATGTCTGACACTAACGAGGTTTTCAAAAATCAAGGAACGATCGGGGGCAGTTTTCGTTCCGCGTTCAAGGGGGTCGGTGCGGTTCTTGTCAGCGAGCGAAATTTCCAGATTGAGATGGTTCTGGGGAGCATCACCATTGTGGTGATGTTTCTAGTCTCACCTAGCCTGATTGAATGGGCGCTGGTCTTGATCTGTATTATGGTGGTTTTGTCCCTCGAGTTATTAAACACAGCCTTGGAAAACTTGTTGGACTATATCGATCCCAAATTTAACCGCGCGATCGGTACGATGAAGGATATGACGGCCGGCGGAGTCTTGGTAGCCGCTATTGGTTCAGCTTTGGTTGGTTCGCTCATAATTATTCCCAAGTTGGTAAATATATTCGTCGGGTTGTCTTGACTTTATCACTTAATTATCTATAATTAAAAACGCTGAAGCTGTTTGAACAAAATTGTCAGATAAGAAGAACATTATAATTGTTCATTCAGCCGCGTCCTTTCTAAGCGAATGCCTAAAGAAGAAATAATTGTCGGCCTGGATATAGGTTCCAGCGCGGTCCGCGTACTTGTCGGGCAGTTTTCGGCGAATGATGAAAAGCCTCATATTGTCGGGGTGGGAATCGCTCCTTCATCGGGGATTCGTCGCGGTGTTATTGTCGATGTCGAAGAAGCAGTCGGCAGTATTTCTACCGCCTTAGAAAAAGCAGAACGGGTGACTGGCTTTCCGATCGAATCGGTTTATGTTTCCCTCGGCGGAATAGCTGATGTGGGTGTGCCAGTCACGGGAGCTTTCGCGGACGATGGGCTTGTCGGAGAAGCGGAAGACCAGGGTGTCATCCTTTTCGAAGTAGGTGACCTTCATGCGGGTTCCTCCGGTGACCAGTGATGCATCACCGTCTTGATGACCAGGTGTGCTTCCAGTGATACCGCGATGCAGAGCAGGTTGTCGGTTCGGTCGGGATATTCCCGGTACAGCCAAAACCGCGTTGGATCCTTGTAGCGCGCGTTGCCGTTCTCGACAAGGTCTGCCAGCAGGTTGGCCGGGATCCCGCGCTGGACGGCGCGCAGGCGGGCATGGTCGGTGAGGGCAACCGGCAACTGAAAGCGAAGGCTGAACCAGTCCATGGCAGCAT
>CALEFQ010000068.1 GCA_937877125.1 uncultured bacterium
GGACAAAGAAGGAGTATTGATGATTAATGGTCAAGAAGTTTTTGTCGATCAAGAGGGAGCTTTTCAGGAACAGATCTATTTGCAGTCGGGGATCAATACCATCACGGTAGTGGTTCGCGACCGGCAGGGCCGGGAAAGCGTTCTAACTCGGCAGATTTTATACATTTCCGATCAAGCGAAGCCGGATAGCCAATCGGTTTCGGCTATTTTAAATTAGTCTTATTAGTTCTGGCTCGACGGGTAACCCGGCGGGTCCAGACCCTTTAAGGAGGGTAATCCCGCGCCAGCTTCGGCGGGAGCGGGAAAGCAAATCTTATGTCAAAAGGTAAAGTCAAAACAGCGGTCCCTCAGGGTGCCTTGAAAGCCGGGGAGAGCGCCGCCAAACAAAAAGCCGCCCATCTCGCGATTGAGCAAATTCGCGATCGTTTCGGAGACGGTTCGATCATGAAACTGGGAGAAGCCAAACGGGTCGATGTGGAAGTGATTCCGACCGGGTCGATCTCTTTGGATCTTGCCTTGGGGGTCGGCGGGATGCCGCGGGGCAGGATTATCGAGATTTTTGGACCGGAATCGAGCGGCAAAACAACCTTGGCCCAGCACGTGGTTGCCCAATGCCAGAAACAGGGAGGCACGACCGCTTATGTCGATGCCGAGCATGCCCTGGATCCGGAATACGCGCGAAAGTTAGGGGTCAATATTGACGAATTACTGGTGTCCCAACCGGATACCGGCGAACAGGCTTTAGAAATTGTCGAAACTCTAGTCCGATCCAACGCGGTTGATCTGATTGTGGTTGATTCGGTGGCGGCGCTGACGCCGCGGGCGGAGATTGAAGGCGAAATGGGAGATTCCCATATGGGTCTCCAAGCCCGCCTGATGAGCCAGGCCTTGCGCAAACTGACGGCGACGGTGGCCAAGACGAACACGACTGTTATCTTCATCAACCAAATCCGCATGAAGTTAGGGATTCTTTTCGGTAATCCAGAAACTACGCCGGGCGGCAAAGCACTCAAATTTTACGCCTCGGTTCGGGTGGAGATCCGCCGTCGCGCCAATATCAAACAAAATGATAAAGATGTCGGCATGCGGGCGATTATCAAAGTGGTCAAAAACAAAGTCGCGCCGCCTTTCCAGCACACGGAAGTCGATCTGCTGTTCGGTGAGGGGATTTCCTACTTGGGCGACTTGGTAGATACCGGCGTCAAATCCGGCGTGCTGCGGAAAAGCGGCGCCTGGGTCAATTATGACGGCAAAAAGATCGGCCAAGGACGCGAAGGGACAAAGAAGTTCCTGAAAGAGAATCCAAAAATTGCCAAAGAGATAGACCTCAAGATCAGAAAAGCAGCGCGCGAAGGACTAAAAGAAGAAGTCAAAATCTAAAATCAAAAACGCGAGCCATTCCGGTTCGCGTTTTTGGTTGGTCGGGATATTGACGAGCCGGTCGCTGTGCCTTACAATACTTTTACAATTAATAAATAATTGCCATGGGCAAAGTCAAGAAGAAAAAAAATAATTTCCGCCGTTTCTGGAAACTAGGGATGGAAGAATGGAATACCGCAAATTTTGACATCAGTACCGGGGGAGAATTAATGGTGCGGGAAGGGAATTTCCAATACAACCTTTATGACGTCATCAAAAAATACGGTACCAGCACCGAGATCCTGTTTCCGGCGATTATTGAAAACCGGGTTCGCGACCTGATTGACACCTTCAATGCTTATATCAAAATCCTGAGTTACAAGGGGAAGTTTTTCTACCATTACGCCATGAAGGTCAATCAAAACCGGGAGTTTGTCCTGCCAGCCGTAGCCGAGGGCGCTAATTTGGAAGTGGCCAGTTTTAATGAGCTGTTTTTAGTCAAGCTGATGATTGAGCAGTATAAATTCAATACCAAAATCTGAGTTTTTTGCAACGGCCCCAAAACCGAGAAATACTTGAGCCTGATTGAGGAACTAAAAGGGAAGGGGCTGATCGTTATCCCGATTATTGAAAGTTACGCCGAATTAGAAAGACTAAAAACTTTCAAGGGCGCGGTCGGCATCCGGGTCAATCTGGATGTCAAAGTGGAGAGCCACTGGGACAAAAAATTTAATCAGTTTGGTTTCACCGAGGCGGAACTTCTGGAAATCGGCAAGGTGAAAAATTTAGTTATCCTTCATTATCATATTTCCAGCCAGATTGACAAGCTGGAAGGTCTGATCAAGCCGTTTCGGCGGGCGCTGGACATGTATCAAAAGATGCGGGTGAAAAATCCGGGTTTGGATACGATTGATATTGGCGGCGGAGCCGGCGTGCCCTACGCGAAAAACAAGCGTTTTTATACCAATAAGAATTTGATCAACAATATTATCCGCACGGCCATGCTTTTCTGCCAGAAAAATAACGTTAAGCCGCCGGATATTATTGCCGAATGGACCCGCTATATTGTCGCGCCTGCCCAGGTAACCATTTATAAGGTGATGGGTGAAAAAGTGGTGGAAAATCGCTCGGATAAGAAGTGGTATGTCTTAGACGGCAGTTTCATGAATGATTTGACCGATACTTGGTCGATTCACCAGAAATGGCACGTGGTTCCGGTTAATTGTCTTGATTCCAGGAAATTTGAAAATGTCTGGCTGTCCGGTTCCAGTTGTGACAGTGATGACCGCTATACGGCCGGTGGTAGTTATGTCTTGTTGCCGCGGCTGGCTGATTGCGGTGAATTATACGTCGCGATTTTCGATACCGGGGCTTACCAGGATTCCCTGGCGTCGCACCATTGCTTGTTATCAAGTCCGGCGAAATTAATCGCGCTGAACGGCGAAATCAAAGTCACCAAAAAGCGCGAAACTCCGGAAGAAATCGGCAAATTGTTCGGCTGGTAAAAATTATCCAGCGATAAGAAAAAAGCCCCGGCATATATAGTCGGGGCTCTTCGTTTGACAGCGCTGGACTATCTCAGGAAAAAAGAAAACGTCTTAGGATTGAAACCTCTGCCGCAGATAGTTTCCAGCAAAGCCGTGGCCACTCGGTAGGGATCAGCATTGGCCGCGGGACGACGATCCTCCAAGTAACCGCAACCCTTCTCGGCCACCGGAGCGGGGATGCGGACGGAAGCGCCTCGGTCACCGATTCCCCAGCGGAATTTTTCGATCGAGCAAGTCTCGTGCTTACCTGTCAGCCGCAGGTGGTTGTCAGCGCCGTAAATTTGTGGATGAATGTGCTCGCTGTGCCTTTTAGCCAAGCGGCAGGCGGCTTCCTTGATCGCATTTAGCCCGCCAGTGCCACGCATCAGCTCGGTGCTAAAGTTAGTGTGCGCCCCGGCACCGTTCCAGTCCCCGTCAATCGGCTTGGGATCGAGTTTAGCCGTGATGCCAAAATTCTCGCCCAGCCGATAGAGTAGCCACCGTGCTAACCATACCTGGTCTCCAATATCTGGTGCGGGTAGAGTCCCGACTTGGAATTCCCACTGCGAGGGCATGACCTCGGCATTGGTCCCGCAGATGGCTAGTCGGGCCTGCAAACATGCCAACGTGTGAGCCTCAATTAGGGAGCGACCATATACCTCATCGCAGCCTATTCCGCAATAGTACCTACCTTGGGGGTGGGGGAAACCGGCTCCTTCAGGCCAGCGCAGTGGTCTCACCCCATTCTTGTCATAGAGGGTGTACTCCTGCTCGATCCCGAAAAGTGCCTTTTGATCGAGGTAGCGCTTAGCCGCTTGGTTCAAAACCGCTCTGGTATTGCTTTGATGCGGTCGTCCATTAGGGAGATTCACTTCGCACAAAACCAGGATGTTGGGCTCACCTCGGATCGGATCGGGGTACAGTCTGACCGGTTGCAGCACACAATCGCTATGCCGGGTCGTGGCCTGGCAGGTGCTGGAACCGTCGAAACCCCAGGGGGGGGGATGTTTTCCAAGGTTGCCTCCGGCAGGTCAAGAACTCGAGTCTTGGAACGCATCTTGGTGGTTGGTTTCTGTCCGTCAATCCAGATATACTCGACTATGATTTTCATGGATAAACACCTCCTTCTATCCATTGAGATACTTCACTCTAACTCGCTAAGGCTAAATAATCAAGGGTAAATAATCTAAAAACCTGCCGTTCCGGGCAGGTTTTATTTTCAAATGGAGTTGGTTTGGCTTAGTTCCAATAATTTTTCGAAACTATCGTCCGGGGCGGCTTTGTTATTACTGACCTTGCCGCATTCTAAGCAATGATGGATGAGGACATAGCCTTTGTTGCTGAGGACTACGCCTCGCGGTTCCATCAAACCGCCGCACCGACTCTGTCGATCCCCGGGGACTTGCTCGTCAACGTGGAGCGAATAAAGGCAGTAGGGGCAGTGGTTACGGTAGGTGCCGTGCTCAAGCGGCTGGACCTGGCGTCCGCAATGACGACAGGTGAAAACCTCATCGCGGGCGATAAAATTTTTACGTTGGTGCATGAAGTTGATTAACGGGGGTTTGAGAAAGTCTTTGGTCCTTGGTCTTTTGTCTTTAGCTAACGACTAAAGACTAGAGACCAAAGACTATATTAGCCTCGGCCGACGTAGGTGCCGGTGCGGGTATCGATCATAACCTTGTCGCCGACATCGGTGAACAGAGGGGCCGCGACTTGAATGCCGGTATTGAGGGTCACTTGCTTGGTGCCGGTTTGAGCGGTGTTGCCTTTGATGCCGGGGGGTGCTTCCGTTACTTCAAAAGTCATTTTGATCGGCAGTTCGATATTGACCGGCTCTTCCCGGAAAATCAAAATATTGACGGTGGTGCCTTCCAGGAGATAGCCGGTTTTGCCTTTCAGTTGTTCGGCGGACAGGGGAAACTGCTCGTAGGACTTATTGTCCATGAAAATATATTTATCCCCTTCTTTATAGAGATACTGGGCGCTGGCCTTTTCCAGGTTAGCTTCTTCCACCATGTCTTTAGGCTGGAAGGCATGATCGATGACATTGCCGTTGATTAGATTACGCATCTTAGCGCGGAGAACAGCACGGCTCTGGGAACGGCGGGTGCGGGCAATGCTTAAAACTTCATGAGGTTCCTCACGCCAAACAATTTGGGTGCCGGTGCGGATATCGCCGATAGTGAGCATAGGATTTTATTTGGTTACGTAAGGCAGCAGGGCCATAAAGCGGGCACGCTTAAGAGCGGCCGCCATGGATCGCTGGTGCTTCGCGCAAGTGCCGGTTCTTTCGCGACTTAAAATCCTCGAGTAAGGAGAGAGATATTTGCGCAAGGTCTTGATGTCTTTGTAATCGATGTACTTAGAGTTCTCCTCACAGAAAGTGCATGATTTCGGTTTGGTGACGTAGGTGGGTTGTAACATAAGCGAATCTAATGCCCGACCGCGCCAAAGTTTTGGCGGGTGAGCTGATTATAAATTTAAACTAGAAAGGAATATCTTCAATATTGATCTCTTCGGTGGGCGGCGCTGACGGAGTTGCTTTCTTCGGAGCGAGAGAAGGGGAGGGTTCCTTCTCTTGAGAGGCGTCCGAAGCTTCTTCATTGCTGGCGACACCGCGGCCGCCTTTACCGCCTTTGCCGCCGCCGAGCAAAATCATGTTGTCGGCTACAATTTCGGTGGTGTAGCGCTTGTTGCCGTCTTTGCCTTCCCAGGAGCGGGTTTGCAAGTGTCCTTCGATGTAGAGCTGTTTGCCTTTGGTTACGTATTGTCCCACGATATCAGCCAGCTTGCGCCAGGCGACAATGTTGTGGAATTCGGTTTTTTCCTGCTTCTCGCCTTTGTCGTCTTTCCAGACGCGCCCGGTGGCGACGGAAAAATTAGCGACGTTTTGGCCGCTGGTGGTCGTGCGCATTTCCGGGTCAGCGGTGGCTCGGCCGATGAGCATAACTTTGTTGAGATCCATAGGAGTCTCCTCCTCGAGCTGGCAATACCGAAGTATGCCGGCTCATTATTGATAAAAGGAGAGTTAGTCGGTGATGTCTTCGTCGAGAATTTCGTCCAGCTTTTTGTCTAGTTCATCTAATTTCGCCTTTTCCTGTTTTTCCTGGGAAACGGAAGTATCTTTCTTGGCCGCGACTTTCGGGATCGGCTTTGCTTCCATTTGGGGCTCGGTCGCGATGGTCGCGATCGGTTCGGCTTCGGTCTCTTCGGCGGGCTTCTCTTTGACTGCGGTCAAGTTCGGTTTTTCGGGTGTGATTTTTGCCGGAGCGTTTTTGGCGGCTGTCGGTTTGGCGGCGGGACGAGTGGTCTCGGCCGAATCGGATTCGGCTTCTTCTGGATGCTCCAGCGCGCGCTTCTTTTGCTCCGAGAGCGCTTTGACGGCAGAAGCTTCCAGTTTGATCAGTAAATAACGGAGCAAATCGTCATTTTGCTTGAGGCTGTTTTGAATTTTTTCTACTCCAGCCGCCTCGGCATCAAAATAAATAACATAATAAAACCCATGGCGGTAATTCTTGATCGGGTAAGCCAATTTTTTCTTGCCCCAATCTAGTTCTTCGATAATTTTTCCGCCGACGCCGGGGATCATTTTGTTGATCTGATCGGCGGACGAGCGCAGGTCGGCTTCTTTTACTTTGGGGGAGATGATGAACATCAGTTCGTAGCGTGACATAAATTTCTAATTAATCTAATTGATCTAATTAACTTAAACAATAACCAATAACTAAGTTCTAATTATTTGGGAATTTTACTCGGCGATAGATGGTGTTTAATATCAGATTGAGCTCTTTCGCTTCTTGCCACAAGGGAACGATTTTTGATCGGCTTTCTGGATTAGCTGCTGCCAATAGTCGTAAAAAATGCTTGGTCTCTCGCGCCTCTTTTTTACTAATAGCTATTTTATGTCGGAAATCATCTTTGCTTTCAGCGTCATCGGCTTCCGCGTAATTTGCTCCAATACTACTACTACATTTTATTAGCTGGACAATCAATGAGTGAGTTAAGGTAGTATCTGGAATAGTTCGGCAGAATTTAATTATCATTTCTCCAAACTTGGCTGTACGATCTTCTAGATCAAATTTCATAAAAAGCGCAGCGGGGGTTGGACAAATAAATATCTAATAACTAATTAATATATTGGAACTTCAGGACTTGGTTATTTTTTAGGTTAATTAGACTAATTAGGTCAATTAGTAATTTACCTAAAAACGAGCCTGGAGGCCCGTCAGCAAGGAAAAAACATCCTTGTTCCCCCCTTGATGACAGGCCGTGGACGGAGTCCTACTACGCTCTTCACTGGGTTCAGAGCTTCGCAGGACAGGCCCAGTAATATTGCATACTGGGAGCCTTTGTAACTGTAGTCTAACAGGTAATTGAAAACTGTCAAGAATTTTTTTTACGATCAGAAAAAGAAAATATCGTTTTCCGTCTTGAAAAGTTGCGGCAAATATGCTATAATTACATAACTAGTTTTTATTTTAGCAAATATGTACGAATCAGATCCTTCAACTTTTATGGGGCCGGAATTGCCCCAAGATTGGCAGGCGCCATCGACTTCTTCCAGTAGCACCGAAACCGGCTCGAGTTTTTCTTCCAGCGGAACCGGATCCGAATCTGCTTATTCATCCGACCGATATACCTCAACTGAATCTGCTTCGGCTTCTGGACAGACAGCGGATTTCTATAATCCCATTGAACCCAGCTTTGATTCCGGCTATTCCAGCCAATCCGGAATCGAGCCGGTGGAAGTGGCTTCGGCTTCGGGGAGATCTTATCTCTCACCTGAAACTTCGCAGGCCGCGGATCCTTTTTATGCTTATGAAAAGTGGCAAGATCCTTCCACTGGTCCCAGTCTTACTAGACCCCGACAAGACACGGAAGGTGATATCAGCGCCCGCATGTTTTATGGCTCTTTAAACCCTTACGAAACTCGTGTTACTGACCCCAATATTAGTTTATATGAAGTTCCCAAAAATAATAACAGCTTGACCGGCACCCTTTATCGCTCCGTCGGAGCCGATACTTCCGCGGAAAGGCAGGCCTTGTTTAATGATGCCCAAAAAGCTGCCGGGGGAGAGCTAAACAGCGCCTGGTTTACTAGAGATTGCGGCGGTGCCAGGATCGCAACTGAAAAAAACGCTGATCGGTACAAAGTTACCATCGCGAAAAACCCGGATTTAAAAAACCAGGGCAGTTACTTGTTTCAGTTTGAAACCGATCTGAAAGATGTTACTCCGACCGCTCGAGCTTCGTCACGGCCGGCGGCTACTGCCACCCCTACCCCGTATCCGGAAAGCACCACGACCGCTCGTCCTGAAGCCACCGCCACTACGCGGACAGAAACAACTGCTACTCCCGTGCCGGAAGCGACGTCGTCCCAGGAACAGTCAACTTCCATTCCGGAAGCAACTCCGACTCCTTCTAATGAATCAACGGTAACGCCCACTCCTGAGATGACTCCGACGCCGGAAGAAACACCCAGTCCGACGGGGACTCCAGAACCGGAATCAATTATCTCTCAAGAACCAAAGCCTGTGCCCAAACCGACACCCAGTGAGATTACCCAACGATCTGATCTGGAGGGTGATTTGAATCGAGAATTTGATAAGGCGAACATGGATCAGGGAACTTTGGAACCAGAGCCTCAAGGTCCAGCGCCAGAGCATATCGAAAGCGGTAAAGCGCATGAAATATTAGCTCCGGAAAGGGCTGAGTCTTTGATGACTCGTTTGGTAGCAGAAAAAATGAAAGCTGCGGGGCGTAGTGATTATAAATCAAGTGAGGACTGGAGTCGGGCGATGATTAAGGAAATGCAAGCTAATAATTTTGATCTGACTCCCAGCAACATTGCTTTGGTCGAGCATCAAATTGAACGAGAATCAAGTTTCGAAAAAGAGCCTTCTTGCGGCAGTGTTGTCGGTATGAAAAACAGGCTCCAGAAGGCGATCCGAGCCGGGGAATATGATAAATTTAAAGAAGGGCCTTTTGAAATAAATATACCACCAGAAAAAAGAGATGATTATTGCCAGTTCATAGAGGATACGGCAATAAAATACGGTTTTGTAAAGAGTCAAAAGGCGGAAGACGGGAAGATCGAAGTTTTGAAGGATAAAAAAGGATTCCAAATCTCAGCCGATTCAACAGAGAAACAGTTAACCGATAGGATAGATAAAAATTTGGCGAGTATTATTTCTGATGCCAGAGCTCAAAAATTGGATAGCGCCGTGGCGGTAAATTTATTTGGAGAAGGACTGGTTAATTCTGCGCTCAACAACACTTTAGATTTCGGAAAAGCACTTGTCCCTGATTCTTTTATCGCGGATAAGGCTCGGTCGCATATCCAACCCCGGACTCACGGGCCGATGCAAGTTGATTTGAGCAAAGCTAGAGAATTTGCCAAGCAAGAAGGTCGATATACGAATGACCCGGATTTGGTCAAGGAATTAAATACTATCGAAGGGGGAGTGCATTATGGGATGAAGATGTTGCACGCAGCGGCCGAGCCGTATTTGTCACGGACTGATATGACTTCAGTGGAAAAAATGAAAATGATTGCGGCCGATTATAATGCCGGTGCCTGGAGTAGCCGGAACGCGGAAATTCAAAAATGTCTCAATGATTTAATTGGAAATAAGTTAACCGAGCCTTTAAAACTTGACGGAGACTTATTAAACTATCGCGGCGGAGAGGCGGCCGCGAGTCTGACCGAGGCGGCCACGCAACAATTTGCCAGAGATTTTTCGCTACCTTATAGCGATGATGAAATCAGAGACATGCTGCTTCGGGAAAAAGAATCCAGTTTTGAAGATACTCCGATTTGGGCCGATATTCGCAATGCCGCCTTGCGCCAATATCATCAGGCCAATCCTGATTTCTATTTACCTTACGCGACGATTCCGGTTGATTCACGTAGTGATAAGGCCACGACGAGGCTTAAATTGGGGATACCGGGCGAGGGTCGTGGCGAGTGGGGAGCGGAAGGTTATTCCCGGGGGAGCGCCGCGGCGGTAAAAAATCGGACCGAGTCTCTTTTGAGGTATATGCGACAGTTGGGTTGGTGAAACTAAATGATGCCGTTTTCGAGCGTGCTATAAAAGCAAGCTTCCTGAAAACGCTGATAATTACTAAATACTAGAATAAGAAACAATATGCGAGAATTTGCCAATAAGTACCTTCCTGATCGTGATTCGGTGCGCAAGCGCCTGCCAGATTGGGCCTCTGACTTATTCCCGCTTAGCCCCAAAGAAAAGGCGGCTGACGATTCGCGAATCCGGGAAGAAAACAAAGTCGAAGAAGCCTGGTATCAGGACAAAAAAATGTACGAGACCGGTCCGGAGATTAAAAAAGCCGTGGCTGAAGGGAAATTAGCGGAAATCCCCCGGCGCAACTATTATTATCAAGAAGAATCCGGGAAAATTAAATCGGCGGAATCGGCGGCCCAGTGTCCGCCGGAACGGTATTGCGGCGCCTTCGTAATTTCGAAAAACGTCAAGGGAGATTATCCGCCGGCTCTTTCCGTAGAAGCGGCGATTTTGTTAGAGGCGCTGACTCTAGAATTCGGCCGCCGCTTGAAAAATGCCGGTCTGATTTTCACGCCGGAACAGGGGAATTTGCAAATTAATTCTTTGACTCGTTCGGCCGAACGCCAGCAGGAATTGCTGGAACGGGAAGGGCGACCGGCGGCGGAGGCCGAGGCCAGCACTCATACCAAGGGCGGCGCTTTTGATATCGCATATTCCACTTTCGGTCGTCCGCCGGAAGGGAAGATAAAAAAATTAAGCGCCATTTGACCGGCAATGAATACGTCATGAAATCGTCCCGAATTTTGGAGGAAATTTTGTCTGAATTGCAAGAGCGCGGCGGTTTTCATTTTATGAAGGAAAAGTCGCAAAGAGTTTTTCATGTAGCGGTTCGGCCTGATTTGACGCCTGACCAGGTGCGAGAAAATTTCGCGTTACTGGTCGAGCACTCCCTTGACAAAAAAGGCTAAACTGCTATAGTAGCGCTTCAGATCGGAGGTGCCTATGGTTTGGCTGGTCTTGTACGGCAGATGGAGCGATTTCATCAAAACCGCTATCGAGAGGCGGGGATGCCAGATTATGTGGCATGATGATTTTCCCCAGCCGCGATCGGTTAAGATCATCGCCGATATGGGCGATGAAGAGATTGTGAAATCGCTGACGCGTGACCTGGGTGCCTGTGTTCAGGACGAGACGTTTGATCCCGTCCCGGTAGACACCCTAAGTTCTTAAGTAGCCACAAAAAGCCTTGATCCAATGGATCAAGGCTTGTTCTTTACTTGAAATCTCGGTGGTCAAAAGCGATCTTACTTAAACTTTATATCCACCACGTCTCCGTCCTGCATCACGTATTCCTTGCCTTCCGATCTTACCAATCCTTTTTCCCTGGCGCCGGCATAGCCATCGTTATCAACTAAGTCTTTCCAGCTAACAATTTCGGCCCGGATAAATCCTTTTTCAAAATCGGTGTGAATTTTTCCGGCCGCTTGCGGAGCCGTTCCGCCGCGTTTGATGGTCCAGGCGTGAGCTTCTTTTTCTCCGGCGGCAAAAAAGGTGATTAAATCCAGAAGCTGGTAGCTGGCCCGGATTAATTTATCCAGACCGCCTTCGGGCACGCCTAATTCTTTGAGGAACACCTGGCGCTCGGCGGGCGACAGCTCGGCCAGCTCGGCCTCGATCTTAGCCGAGATCGGAACGATATGGTCGGGATTAGGAACTAGCTTTGCGACTAGCGGGGCCAGTTTTTTTATAATTTCCGGATCTTTGTAATCGGCTTCGCTGACATTCGCCACGTACAATACCGGTTTGGTAGTCAGCAGTTGCATGTCTTTGAGTGTTTCTCGCTCTTCCTTATCTAGGCTGACGGTCGAGGCAAACTTTTCATTTTCCAGGGCATCTTTGATTCTTTGTAGGGCGGCTTGCTGGGTGACCCATTCTTGCTTGCCGGATTTAGCCATAGTTGTCGCTTGGTCGAGACGTTTTTCCACTTGCTGTAAATCAGCCATGATCAGCTCGATATTTATGGTATCGATATCTTTCAGAGGATCGACTTTTTTGTCGACATGCTCGATATCTTTGTCGCTGAAAAATCTGACGACATGGGCGATGGCATCGACTTCTTTAATATGTGACAAAAATTTATTGCCCAAGCCTTCGCCTTTGTGGGCGCCGCGGACCAATCCGGCAATATCGTTGAACTCGATGATTGTTGGAATGATTTTCGCTGATTTGAATGTTTTAGCCAGGGCTTGAATTCGCTCATCCGGAACTTCGACGACGCCGACATTCGGGTCAATAGTGCAAAAAGGGTAGTTGGCTACCTGGGCTTGATTCTTGGTAATGGCATTGAAGAGTGTTGATTTGCCTACGTTAGGTAAACCGACAATCCCCACAGCAAATGACATAAAAGATATTAAGAGGATTAAGATATTAAGATATTAAGAGAAAAGAGGAGTTTTGGCAAATGAAAAAGCCCTTAGCGAGTAAGGGCTTGGGCTGTAATCGGCTGAAGCCGGTTCAGCAACGTTCAGTGATTTTGTCGCACGCGATGGTAATTCCTCCGGATGTCAACACCCGCAGGATTGATCGCGCTCCGCCGCCGGAAACATTATGTTGCAGCATGCGAACCTCCTTCGTTCAGGTCGAGGCTTCGATGACCCAGTCCATAAAGACCTCCTGGGAAAAGGTTATTTTCATTATAATAGAAATGAAGAATCTATGTAAAGGAGGGACAGGCGATCTTATTTGTTGTCGTTAATCTGGTTGCGTATCTTTACATAAGTGATATAATTTCTTGATATGAAGGTTAAAGTTTTAGACCCGTCAAACCAATACCAAAAAACAGCTGAAAAGCTAGTGATTGACCGTGGCAATGAACTGGGAACCGGCTCGGTTTTTGATGTCCTGGTCGCTTTTGCTGGTACAGAAAGCACGGCGCTTGGTTTTCAGGTCGCCGAAGCCGCCGATCGGGAACGTTATGTCCTAGTGTTGGCGCCGGAAGGCATCCAGGCCGATGGGATCAGGGCGCAAAGCAAGTTTTTGACCCTCAAGACTTTTAATCCGCAGAATCTGGAAAGCATCTTGCGCGATTATCTGGACAAGCACCGCCGCGGCAATCTCAAGCGTTTCAATTTCGTCATTCCGCGCCATTTGGCTGATTATCTGGAATGGATCCCTAAGGGCAAGAACAAAAGTAAATCAGATTTTGTCAGAGAATTGATTGAGGGAGAATTGAGTAAAGATGGACAATATCGTTCTAATAAATAATTTCGCATTTTGAATTCTGAATTATCAATTTTTTATGGATCAATCAATTTTTCGCGCTTACGACGTTCGCGGCATTTATCCGAAACAAATAAATGAGGACGTCGTTTTTAGTATCGGACAGGGCTTTGTTAGTTTGCTTCAAGCGGAGCATCCCGGTAAAAAAATATTCAACATCGTGGTCGGACGCGACATGCGCCTGTCTTCCCCGTCTCTGGAAAAAAGTCTGATCAAGGGCGTGACGGCGGCGGGCGCTAATGTGATCAATATTGAACAGGCCTCAACGCCGACGTTTTATTACGCCGTGGCTCGCTTCGGTTACGACGGGGGATTGATTGTTTCCGCCTCGCATAATCCGAAAGAATATAACGGGGTAAAACTGGTGCGCGCTCGGGCCGCGGCTTTCGGCCTGGAAGACGGTTTGGATAAAATTCGTGATTTTTGCGCCCGCGGAGAAAAAATCACGGCGCCGCTACCGGGTAAAACTATCCGCCGCGAGGGGGTTTTGGCCGATTGCGTAAAAGAATCCGTGAGTTTTTATGATTTTTCTGGCATCAAACCTTTGAAAATAGTCGCTGATACGGCCAACGCCATGGGCGGTTTAGACTTAGCAGAGCTAACCAGGCATTTGCCGATCAAACTCGAAAAACTTAATTTTAAGCTTGACGGGAATTTCCCGGCGCACCAAGCGGATCCGTTTAAAGATGAAAATGTTAAAGACCTGAAAGCTCATGTTATTAAACATCAGGCAGATCTGGGGATTGCCACTGATGGTGACGCCGATCGGATATTCTTTATTGATGAGAAAGGCGAAATGATCGAGCCGGCGATTATTCGCGGGATTATGGCCCAGGTGGTTTTGCGCCACAATCCTGGCGCCAAGGTGGGCTATGATATCCGCCCGGGCATGATTACGCGGGAGATGATCGAAAAAAACGGCGGCCAGCCGTTTGTGACTCGCGTGGGACATTCGCTGATCAAAAAGAAATCCCTGGAAGAAAACGCGGTTTTTTCCGGCGAGTCTTCGGGGCATTTCTTTTTCAAAACAAAATATGGTTTTTATGAAACACCGCTGATCGTTGCCTTGGTGATGCTGGATGAGCTCTCAAAATCCGGTAAAAAAGCTTCGGAGTGGGTGGCGCCGTTGCGCAAGTATTTTCACTCCGGGGAAATTAATTCCGAGGTTGCGAACAAGGCGGAAAAGATGAAAGAGCTGGAAAAAATTTTTGGCGCGGGTGCCAAGAATGTTTCCTGGCTAGATGGGGTGACGATTGAACATGATGATTGGTGGTTTAATGTCCGGGCGTCTAATACCGAGCCGCTGCTGCGATTGAACTTGGAGGCCAAAACGAAAGCGGTGATGGAGCAAAAAAAGGATGAAGTGTTAAGAGTTATTCGTAATTAGTTTTGTCTTGGTAAAATATCGATGCCACTTAAAAACCACCCGCCGACTTGGCGGGTGGTTTTTGATATCCCCCCGCTAAAGCGGGGCAAGGAGCTTCAAATTTTTAATCCGACTTTTTCGCGCACTTCGGTCATCGTCTGTTCCGCAATCGCCTTGGCCTTCTTCGCACCGTCACGCAAAATCGTTTTCACGTCATCAACATTCTTTGCCAGCTCTTGCCGCCTGGCGCGAAAGGGAGCGAGAGATTCCGCTACGGTTTGGCCCAGTTTTTCTTTAAACTCGGCGTAGCCTTTGCCGGCGAACTCGGCTTCAATCGCTTCGTGTGTTTTGCCGGTGAAGGCGTGGTAAATTCCCATTAAATTAGAAATTTCCGGTTTGTCGGGACTGAAGCGAACCTCTTTGCCGGTATCGGTCTTGGCTTTTTTGAATTTAGACATGATGGAATCAGGATTTTCAAAAACGGCCACGTAGTTGCCCCGGCTTTTTGACATTTTGTGGTTGCCGTCCAGGCCCATGACGCGCGCCCCCCGGGTCAGCAGAACTTTTGGTTCGGGGAAGGTATTGCCGTAGCGGGTATTGAATTTTTTTACCAGCGAGCGGGTCAGTTCGACGTGCTGAATCTGGTCTTCACCGACTGGTACGGCTTGCGCCTTGTAAAGGATTATATCAGCGGCCATCAGCACCGGGTAATCAAAGAGACCGGCGTTAATATTTTTGGCGTTTTGTTGGGATTTTTCTTTGTACTGAGTCATGCGCTGCAAATCACCCATCGGCGTGAGGGTGTTCAGGATCCAGGCTAATTCGGTATGCTCGGGCACATGCGACTGGATGAAGAGAGTGCATTTTGGGGGATCTACTCCCAGTGCCAAATAATCCAAAGCCAGATCCAGAACTTGCTGGGGGTATTTTTGGGGATCCTGTTCGATAGTCAGGGCATGTAAGTCAACAATACTGAAAATGCATTCGTATTTATCTTGCAGCGCCACCCAGTTTTTGATCGCGCCCAAGTAATTACCCAGATGGATTAAACCGGTCGGCTGCATGCCGCTGAAAATGCGATCCATAAATTTAAGTCAAAAGTAATAAGTCAAAGGTCAAAAGCGACTTCTGAACTTTTGACTTTTGATTTTTGACTTTTTCTTAAACCTGGATAATCACGGGCAAAATCATCGGTCGGCGTTCGGTTTTTTGGTAGAGGAATTGCCCGATCTCATCACGGATCTGATCTTTGACGTAGGCCCAGTTGCTTTTGGCTCGCTTATCTTTTTTCTTGGTTATGATTTTCTTTATCTTATCGCGCGCCTGCGAGAGCAGTTCCTGGTTTTCGTTGACGTAGACAAAGCCGCGCGAAATAATATCGGGACTGCTGGAAAGATTTCCCTGGTTATCAACAGTCAGTACGACCACGAACATTCCGTCTTCGGACAGTTGCTGGCGATCACGCAAAACGACGTTACTGATATCGCCGACACCGAGACCGTCGACCATGACGTAGCTGGAGGGGACCTTGGTCTCGGTTAGCCGTCCTTTGTCTTTAGTAAATTCAATAATCTGGCCGTTGGCGGGCAAGATGACGTTTTCATGGGGTATGCCGACGCTTTCGGCGAGCTCGCCGTTTTTGGACAAGAGATAAGTATTGCCTTCAATCGGGATGAAGTATTTCGGGTTGAGCAGGCGGATCATTAATTTGATGTCTTCTTGACGCGCGTGGCCGCCGGCGTGGACATCCATCATCCGGTAGTGGATGACGTAAGCGCCTTCGCGGACTAGCGTATCTTTCAGGTATTGGACGGTTCGTTCGTTGCCGGGCACGACCGAGGAGGAAAAAATGACGGTATCGCCTTTTTTGATATTGATCTGGCGGTGCTCGCCGGTGGCCATGCGCATCAAAGCGGCGCGCTCTTCGCCCTGGGCGCCGGTCGCAATCACCAGAACTTTGTCATCCGGCATCCGGCGGGTTTGCTCTAATTCAACCAGGGTTCCGGGTTTGACTTTGATATAACCGAGGCGGTGGGCGATTTCGACGTTATTTTTCATGCTGCGGCCGTCGATGGCTACCCGCCGGCCGTGTTGCTCGGCCAGAATGATTAACTGGCGCACGCGGCTGATTAACGAAGAAAAAGTAGCGGCAATGATCCGGCCCGGAGCTTTCTCAAAAACTTGTGCCAGGGTTGCCTGTATTTTTCTTTCGGAAACGGCGTAGCCGGGAGTATCGGCGTCGGTACTGTCGCAAAGGAGCGCCAGTACGCCTTCTTTGCCGAGGATGGCCAGGCGTCCGAAATCAGCCGGATCGTCGCCGACCGGGGAATGGTCAAATTTCCAGTCGCCCGAGTGAATAATGGTCCCGATCGGCGTGCGGATAACTACTCCGAGGCTGCCGGGGATATTGTGATTTACTTTATAAAATTCCACGTCAAAACAGCCTAGCTTTAATTTAGTTTCGGCGTTTATGTCGCGGGAATTTATTTTTTCCGAGAATTCTTCCTGTCTTTTTTCAATGATGGCGCGGCTGAGGGGCGTGGCGTAAAAAGTCGGATTGCCTAGTCGAGGTGAAAGATAGGGGATGGCGCCGATATGGTCAAAATGGCCATGGGAAATAATTACGCCTCGGATATTGCGTTCTTTGCCGCGGAGGTATTCGGTGTTAGGAATTATATAATCGATGCCGGGCATATTTTCCTCCGGAAACTGAAAGCCCATGTCAACGATAATAATGTCCCGGCCAAATTCAAAAACGGTCATATTTCGGCCGACTTCTTCCACTCCGCCAAGCGGGATGATCTTGAGCTTGTTAGCCGGATTGTTGGTTGGATTGGAGGGTTGCCAGCG
>CALEFQ010000069.1 GCA_937877125.1 uncultured bacterium
GATTTGTAAGGGGTCATGAAAAATGCCTAAGGTCTATAGCTATAGTCTATAAACCATAATAAAAATGAAGATAAAGATCAACGGACTTTTGCCTATAGACCATAGACTATAGACGAAAGACTATTTAGCGACTCTTTTGGTTTTGCTGTACCAGTTTTCGATATCGCTAAAACGTTCCGCCGGGTTGGTGATAATACCAGGGTTGAGCCCTTTGATTTTTTGGTCGGCGGTATAGTTATAGTAAGGGGAATAAAGGAAGATGGCCACGTAGTTCTCGGCCAGTTTTTGCTGGAAGGACCGATATTTTTCCGCGCGGACAGTGCTGTCGATAGTTGTTCGACCTTCTTCTAAGAGTTTATCAATGTCGCCGTCTTTCAGGGCGGTCAGGTTTAAGCCCGGATCCTCGCGTTGGGAGGAATGCCAGAAAGGATAAGGATCGGGATCGTGTCCGGTCACCTGTCCGAAAAGCAGGGCGTCATAAGTCCGGTTGCGGATGCGTTCCTGGATGTCAGCTGGGCTGAAAGATTCTGTCTTGGCTTCGACACCGATATTTTTCCAGGCGTTGACGACATAATCGGCGACCATCAGGTGTTCGGGGAAATCAGAAACGGTCAGAGTCAGCACTAGGCGCTGGCCGTCTTTGAGTCGGTAGCCTTCGGCGTCAGTTTCTTTCCAGCCGGCCTCCTCCAATAGCTTTTTGGCCGTTTCCGGGTCAAACCCGTCATATTTAAATTCCGGATCCGCGCCCAGGAAATTTTCCATGATCGGAGAATCGACTAGCTTGCCTTGTCCGAGCAGAGCCTGTTCCTGCATTTCGTCGCGGTTGATCGCTTTTTGCAGCGCCTGCCGGACTTTTTTGTATTCCAAATCCTTGTTTTGGGCGTAATTCAAGAAGATCGCGTTGTAGCGCGGCAGTGAGAATTGGTAGCTATTCAAGCCCTGGCTGCTATAAACGGCTTCCGCGGTGTTCAGGTCAAAGGCCATGCCGGCGATCTGGCCGCTGGTCAGACCGTTGCTTAATTCTTCACTGGTGGCATAAAACTCAAAAACCAGTTGGTCCAAATAAGGGGCGGCGGCAAAATATTTCGGAAAACGCTCTAAAGTATATGACTGGATCTCGCCCAGCTTGTTTTTCTTAAACTCTTTAAATTTGTAAGGGCCGCTGCCGACCGGTTGCAGGTTTAATTCGGCTAGTGACATGTTAGCCGGCTCGATTCTTTCCCAGAGATGCTTCGGCAAAATACCAAAAGTCAGGTTGGACAGGAAGGGAGCGTAAGTTTGAGCCAGGCGGAACTTGATTGTTTGCTGGTCAATTTTTTCTACCGTCACGTCCGCGAAAGCGCTTTTCAGGGGACTTTGGATGCTAGGATTCTGGATGCTTTGAATCGTAAAAACGACATCATCGGCTGTCAGGCTTTCGCCGTCCTGCCATTTTATGTCCGGCTTCAACGTCAGGGTTATTTCTTTGCCGTCGGGGTTCAGCTGGTAGTCGGCCGCTAATTCCGGTTCTAATTCATTGCGGGGGGAATAACGGAAGAGGGAAGAGTAAATTAAGGAACAGAGATCAGCGTCCACCGTATTGGGCTGGGCGATTATCGGGTTGATGAATTTCGGCTGGCCCAAAACGCCTTCGGTGTATGAGCCGCCGGGAGCGGCCGCCGGCTTCGTCCCTTGCCAATAAGCCATGATCCACCAGGTCAGGCCGGCGGCCACGGCGACGATGCCGAAAATTAAAATCAGGCGTTTTTCCAAGGGCGAAAGAACGCGCGGCAGTTTTTTAAAACTTATTGAAGGATTGTTCATAGAAAAATTCAAGGTCACCCCGTGACTAGCTGTAGAGTAAGTTCAGGAAAGCGGCCACCAGAAAGGAGACCGCGACAATAATGGTGACGATATGGAGAATTTTTTCCGAACCGCGGCGCTGTGAAAACACGGCGCTGTCGCCGCCGAAGACTCCGGAAAGCCCGGCGCCCCGATTTTGGATCAAAACCAAAATAGTGAGAATCGCGGCCAGAATGATAGAGACAATGGCGAAGGGAGACATATTAAGATTTAAGAGATTAAGATTTAAGATATTAAGAGATGGTTATTTGCGTTTGATGAAGATAATAGAGAGAATAAAATTGCAGAGGCTGATGATGATCGTGGCCAGCAGGGCGGCCCACAGAGAAACTACATTGAATCCCGGAACCAGCCAGGCTGCCAGATACAAGATCAGCAGGTTGATCACAAACGGGAACAAAAGTCCCAGCAACAGCCAAAGACAGGGAGCGGTTACCACTTTTAGGAGCGGTTTGATGAACATATTCAGGAGGCCCAGCACGACGCCAGCGACCGCGAGAACACGCCAATTGTTATGGTAATCGATGCCTTTGATCCACTGGGCGGATAGCCAGAGGGCAAAAATATTGACCCCTAGACGTAACAAGAGATGGACAAAAAACATTATAATACCCAATTTACCTTGATGATAATATCACAAGGTGTTTTATAAGTCAATGACAAAGGATTTCTCCTAACGTCGATTTTTCATCGGTTCAGGAATCGGGCGTTTCAGGTGCTTCGTCCAAAATTCGTTATAGGTGTCGCCCTGCGGTTTCAGAATGGGTATAGTGTGCCAGGGTTTCTTGGGGTGAGCCTTAGACGGGTGGGCATAGAGCCGGTATTCCTGCGGTCCGTCGCGCAGACTGGCTTGCTGGTCGGCGATTTCGCCTAAAGACAGCCAGTCGCCGGGACAATAAACCAGGCGGATTTGTTTGCTGTTTTCGGTTTTGACGTAGTCCAGATGACCGGTGGTGAGCAATAAAAATTCTCCGATCGAAATATTCTGGGGCGGGACATCCATGGTATAAGTTGTTTCGGCTCTTTTTCCCAGGACGGGGAGCCGGTCGCCGGTAACCCGGTTGGTCGACCAATTGGCATAGGGTCGGAAAGACCCGGCCGGGATTTCAAAATATAAGCCAGTCGGATTACCGCCGTATTTATTTGGTTTCCAGTATCCGCCAGGGCAAGCTTTCTGGATCTCGTCGCGAAGCCATTTCCAATAGCGTAACTGGTTATTTTCCTTGTTTTCCCGGTTTTCCAAATGTGCTTGGATTTTTTCGCGCAGTCCCGCCTCGGCTGGTTCGGCCGTTGACA
>CALEFQ010000070.1 GCA_937877125.1 uncultured bacterium
GGAGCCGGTCGTGAAAGAATTGCCGCAAGAGCAGGTAACTTTCGCGTCAGCATGATATTTAGGGTGGATCTTGTCTTTCATAGAAAACATCATAGGGGTTTTTCTGATACAAGTCAAGAATCGGCCAGTTTTTGTGTTAACTGGTTAGGCTGTCTGTTTTACCGGCATATGAAAAACGCCGCAATCGAAATTGCGGCGTGGCGAGGATTGGTCACCAATCCAGCCAAGGTTCGATGGGAGGGAGCGGCGTGCGTGCCAGGAAGGGCAGAATATCGGCGAGCGAAATTTTTTGCAGGAGATCTTTCGGGATGCATTTGGCTTCGGGCGGCAATTCGGTAATCCGGAACAATTCACGGTCGCCGAGCAGGGCGAACAGGATGACCGGATTGACTCCTTGGTCGCTTCCGAGTTTTTCCAGCAGTCGGTAAGCGCGCGTCAAGGGCTCGTTTCCGGCGAAATGTCGGAAATCTACCAGCTGATAAATATCCATCATTTCCGAACGGAGTCGGGCGAAAAGCTGAGCCGTTGGGCTATTTTCGAAAGAGACGCAGCCCCGGTCGGCCGATTCTTCTCCTAGAGCGTTGACCCAGCATCGCTGCAGTTCGCGCTGATTTGGTGGTGCCGAATTCGGCAGGAAGCTTTGGAGCAGGTCTCTGATCAGGGGCCATTTTCCGTCGAGCTGATTGGCCAGTGGGTTGAGGGAACTGTCTTGGTTCAGCATACGCCGAAATTTTACGAAGATATCAGTCGGATCCGCCGAAAGGTAAGCCATTTTATCGGCGTATAGCACCAGGCGTTCTTCGGGCGATAATTCCTGGCCCAGATTCAGGTTGCCTCGTCCGCGGCTGTGGCGGTTGATGATTTTTAGGGTGGAGATAGTCAGGTTTAATCCTCCCGGGACCCGCCGTTCGATGAATTGAGCCAGGTACACGCCGAAATTTTCATGCCGGACGGGCAGACCCTGTTCCTGGAAAAAGAACTCGCTGGTATGTCCCAGAGGCAAATGTCCTAGGTCATGCCCCAGGGCTCCCGCGCGCACGAGCGGGATATTCAGTCCGAGTGCGCTGGCCATGGTGCCGGCCAGTCCGACGACATCAAATGTGTGGGTCAGACGGTTGCGGATGTGTAGAGTCTTATCGAAGGAGATAGTTTCGGTATCGGTTCTGGTGATCACTTGGGTTTTGTCGGCCAGTCGCCGCAGCGCTTTTGATTCGAGAATCTTCAGGAAATCCAGCTCAAAAGGATTGAGAAAGGCGAAGCGCCAGCCGTCTTCATCTTGTTCCGCCGGCAGACGCCGGCGGGTCGTCTGGTCGTTTCGCGGCGTCGCGACACGGGATAAACAGCCAAACCAGTCTGGTAACCTTGTTTTCCTTGGCATCATTTCCTCCTTTGCCCTTACGGATGAAAAGAACTATTCCCCGCAGTTTAACAAGCGGACACGGTTCGTCAATAAGATAGTGCTCTCCGGAATAATATCGGCTCTTTCCCCTTGCCATTTTCTGTCGCTCATATTATACTGATGTTGCTCGAAATTCGAGCTTTTTATCTAAATTTCTCATGCTCTTGATCCGGCTAGACCTGCTCTGGCGTGCCTAATAGGCCGCGGGAGTCCTAGCGGAGAAGAGAGAGCAGAGGCTAAAGGACACAATTTATGACACAACCTTCTCTCGAGGATTTTCTCGAAGCCGGGGCGCATTTTGGCCATCAGGCCGCTAAATGGCACCCGAGCATGCGGCCGTACATCTATACCGAGCGGAACACCGTTCACATTATCGACCTGCAGCAAACCCAGCAAAAGCTGGCGTCGGCGCAGGAGTTTATTGCTGACGTGGTGGCAAAAGATGGCACGGTTCTTTTTGTTGGCACCAAAAAACAAGCGCAAAAAATTGTGCGCAAAATGGCCGAGGCGGTCGGGATGCCGTATGTAACCGAGCGCTGGCTGGGCGGGACATTTACCAATTTTGATTCCATAAAAAAGCAGGTGGCCAAGATGAAAGAATTGGAAGCCAAGCGCCAGAGCGGGGAATTGGCCAAGTACACGAAAAAAGAGCAAGTGGCTTTTGACAAGGAAATCGAACGTTTGAATCGTTTCTTCGGCGGGCTGAGGACGCTGTATCGCTTGCCGGAAGCCGTGGTTGTCTTTGACACCCATACGGATAAAAACGCCATTCGGGAAAGCCGCCGCAAAAAAGTTCCGGCCGTGGCCTTGTGCGATACTAATTCTAATGCCGATGAAGTGACTTATCCGATTCCGACCAATGATGACGCGGTTAAATTACTGGAACTGATGGCCAAATCTTTCCAGCAGGCTGTGGAAGAGGGTAAGAAACGAAAAACGGTAAAGAGCGAAGCGATGGCCAAAGGCGCGGTATCTAAAAAATAACTAAATTATCAAAACCAATATGATCTCAGCTAGCGAAGTCAAAAAATTACGTGATCAGACCGGCGCGCCGATGATGAAAGTTAAAGAGGCACTCAACGAAGCGAAAGGCGATATTGCCAAGGCGATTGAAATTCTCCGCAAAAAAGGCGCGGAAATCGCGGCCGAAAAAGCCAACCGGGTGGCCCGCGAAGGCGTGATTGCCTCCTACATCCATAATAATGAAAAAATCGGGGTCTTGGTGGAGCTGAATTGCGAAACTGATTTTGTCGCGCGGAATCCTGACTTTCAGAAATTAGGGAAAGACATCGCGATGCAAGTGGCCGCGATGAACCCGACCGTCGTCAAGCCAGAAGACTTTGACGCCGCGGTCCTGGAAAAGGAAAAAAAGATTTATTTGGAACAGCTCAAGGATTCAAAAAAACCTGATCAGATCAAAGAAAAGATCGTGGCCGGCAAACTGAAAAAATTTGCGGAAGAGAAGAGCCTGCTCAAACAAAGGTTTATCAAGGACGACAAGATTACTGTCGAAACTTTGATTACTGATTTGGTCGGCCGGCTGAAAGAGAATATTCAGGTCAAGCGATTCATTCGTTTTGAAATCGGGGAGAAATAGACCATGGCCACCCTCAAGTATCGCCGCGTTTTGTTGAAATTGTCCGGAACGGTTTTTGCCGGATCCGACGGTTTTGGGATTGATCCGGCCGCGGTCCAGCGCATCGCCCGGGTGATTGGCGAGATCCAGCGTCTGGGGGTCCAGGTGGCTATCGTCAACGGCGCCGGCAATCTATTCCGTTACCGCCAAGTCAAAGATACGGCTATGCGGCGAGTTTATGCCGACGCGGTGGGGATGATGGGGACCATGATGAATTCACTTTCCCTGAAGGACTTTTTGGAGCAGATGAAGATCCCGGTCTCTTTGTTTTCTGCGGCCGAATTACAGTCGGTGATTCCTCCGTATGACATCAGGCGGGCGCAAGATGATTTGGCGGCCGGGAAAGTGGTTCTAATTAGCGGCGGGACCGGCCATCCTTTTTTTACTACTGATACGGCGGCGGTGCTCCGAGCCCTGGAAACGGGCGCGGACGCGGTCTTAAAAGCGACTGATGTCGACGGAGTTTATGACGCCGATCCCCGGCGGAACAAGAAAGCCACCAAGTATGACACGGTTACTTATACTGAGGTGAGGGCAAAAAATCTTAAAGTCATGGACCAAACCGCTTTTGCCCTAGCGCAGGAACACGCTTTGCCGATTTTGGTTTTTAATTTTTCCCGGGCGGGATCGCTTCGGGCAGCGGTGACGGGTAAAAAAATTGGGACGTTAGTTAGAGTCTAAATATGGGACAGGTAGCCAAGATCCAATTCAATTTCTGGGATCAGTCGTATGATTTTGATACGGGCGAATTAAGATTAAATAAAGGGGATCGGGTAATCGTTCGGACCGAGCTAGGCTTAGAAATCGGAACGGTGGTGGCCCTGCTACCGACTCCGGAAAAAACTGATCGGGTGCTCAAGCCGGTTATCCGCCGGGCGACGGCGGAAGATTTGGCCAAGATTGCCAAATTTGAAGAACGTCGCCAGGAAATCTTGAATGACTGCCGGCGCCTGATCCGGGCCCACGCCCTGCCGATGAAACTGGTCAATGTTTATTTTTCTTTTGAAGGTTCGAGGCTTACTTTTACATTCACTGCCGACAGCCGGGTTGATTTCCGTGCTCTCGTGCGCGACTTGACCAGAAAGTTTCAGAAGTCGATTCGCCTGCAACAAATCGGATCTCGGGACGAGGCGCGTTCCTGCGGCGGATTCGGCATGTGCGGCCGGGAATTATGCTGCCGCCGGTTTTTGGGGGATTTTGCTTCCATTACTACTGATATGGCGCGCGTCCAGCAGATGACTCATCGGGGGAGCGAGAGGATATCAGGGATTTGCGGTCGGTTGATGTGCTGTCTTGCCTATGAGGAAAAGCAATATCAAGAATGGCTGACTAAGATGCCGGACATGGGAGCAATTGTCAGAACCAAGCAAGGCAAAGGGGCCGTTTTTGATCGCAATTTGCCCAAGCAGACGGTCAAGGTCAGGCTGGATGACAAAGAACATACCGCGATAGAAGTTCCTTTAACTGATATTCGCTAAAAATATGTCTTACACTATTATTCCAGAAATCATCGTTTTCGCCGCGATCGCGGTGGTGATTATTTTGGTCTTGCGTCGTTTGCCCCAGACGAAAAAGTTGGCTGATTCGGAGCCGGCCCCAAAAGCGAAGCCAGAACGTCCGGGTAAGCGCGATATGATTTTCAAATTGAAAAGCGCCGATTTTTCTACCTGGCGCCAGAGTCGGACCAAGCAGCTAAGCGCTTCGTGGAAAGGAATGATCGGCTGGATTGGCGGTCTTTTTTCTCGCCGGGCGAAGCCCTTGAACGCTCCGGTGAAAGACCAGGCAAATCGGGTAATTGAAGCCAAACGGGAAATTTCCAAAAAATCTGAAGAAAAAAGAGAGATGGTTGCCCCGGTCTCGGCGCCGCGATTGAGCGAAGCCGCTCAGGCGAAAATCCGCGATCTCAGCTGGGAGGCCAGGAAAGCGTCGAAAAAGGCGGATTATGCCGCGGCCGAAAAATACTACTTGGAAGTCTTGAAGATAGATGAAAATAACGGCGATGTGTTTAAAGGATTGGGCGCGGTTTATGCCCAGCAGAAAAATTTCGCGGACGCGGCCGGGGCTTACAAACAGGCGATCCGGCTCGGGACTCGTGATGAGCAGGTTTATTCCGCCTTGGCCGAGTCTTTGCTACAGAAGAAAAACTGGAAAGAGGCGATTGATACCCTGGATCATGTTATTAAAATCAATCCGCAAATGGCTTCCGCTTACGCTTTGGTGGGGCGGGCCTATACGGGACTGAAACTTCACAAAGAAGCGTTGAAATACTTCGAATTGGCGGCCAAATTTGATCCCAAAAATGTCGGTTATTTGATGTTACTCGCGGAGGCGGCCCAGCGACGCGGCCTGGATGTCATTGCCAAAATGAATCTTAATAAGATTCTTGAATTGGATCCCAAAAATGATGCCGCTCGCAAGCTTCTGGAAAAATTGCTGCAAGAATAGGACCTTGACAAAATTTGTTTCGGCTGGCTAAATAGGCTACAATTTATATATTATCTGGGGAAGGCGGTGTTTGTCAGGGAGCAAAGGCGACCGATTTTCGATCTCTCAAGCCGGGCTCGGCGGTTCTTCGCCCGGGCAAGTAAAAAGGCGTAGGTGGGCCACCTTAGCTTCCCCCTTCGATCCGCCAAATCGGCGGGCTTCGGGGGACAGGCAGTTAGTTTTTCTGTGCTAGTGCTCCTTGAGCTTGCTCGCCGAAGCTTTTAGCGCAGGCGAGCCACCTTAGCTCAGCTGGTAGAGCAATCGCTTTGTAAGCGAAAGGTCCTCGGTTCGAATCCGAGAGGTGGCTCCAGCATAGAGCCATCTTTCCTGTGAATCGGTTGGCGGCGGCAAGGGTTCATGGGGACAGACAAATAGGCCCGGTGGTAAGTTTAAACCGCCGCGGCAGAAAAGCCGGTGGGGGGCAGGTACCAAAGTGGTCAACTGGGCCAGACTGTAAATCTGGCGCCTTCGGGCTTCATAGGTTCGAATCCTATCCTGCCCACCACTAGCTTTTCTGTGTAGGCGGGTTTGCGCCGGAGTTTATCCACCGAAGCTCTGAACGAAGTGAAGAGCGCAGGTGGAGGCTTCATAGGTTCGAATCCTATCCTGCCCACCACTAGC
>CALEFQ010000071.1 GCA_937877125.1 uncultured bacterium
TGAATGATTGCCGCGAAGCCATTGAAAAAGTCATGCTTGGCCCGGAACGCAAGAGTCATATTTTATCCAAGCAGGAAAAGCAGGTAACCGCTTATCACGAAGCCGGCCACGCCTTGGTTTCCCATGTTTTGCCCCATGCCGATCCGGTCCAGAAAGTGTCCATTATTTCGCGCGGGCGGGCGGCCGGTTATACCATGAATTTGCCGCTGGAAGACAAACATTTGCATTCCAAGCTTGAATTCGAAGATGATTTAGCGACTCTCTTGGCCGGCTATACCACCGAACGTCTGGTTTTTTCCGATTTTACCAGCGGCGCTTCCAATGATTTGCAGCGGGCGACTAAATTAGCCCGCAAGCTGGTGACGGAATACGGCATGAGCGACCAGATCGGACCGGTCTCATACGCCAATAAGGACGAATTGATTTTCCTGGGCCGGGAATTCGGCGAAGCCCGAGAATACAGCGAACAATTAGCGGCCAAAATTGACGCCGAGGTGAAGAAATTCATTGAAACCGCCCAGCGACGCGCGTTGGAAGTTCTGACCAAAAATCGCGCCGATCTGGACAAAATCGCCAAGGCTTTAATTGAGAAAGAAACCTTGGAAAAGGAAGATTTCGAAAAACTGGTTGGCGTGGCCAAGCGGCCGCGCGAACTTCAACACTGGCATAACGGCCACCAGCCGAAAGTGACGCCTGAAAAAAAACCACTCGATAAAAAATAGGCCATGCTCCTGCAGGATATTACGCAATTGGGATTGAAAGAAAAAGAAGCCAAGGTCTACTTGGCTCTTTTTGAAATCGGCGAAGCCTCCGCCCTATCAATCGCCAAGAAAGCTGAAATCAACCGGCCGACCACGTATTTTTATCTGGAACAGCTAAAACAAAAAGGCCTGGCGCAGATGACCCGGCGTCACGGCAAGACGCTGTTTTTTGCCGCGCCGCCCCAAGCCTTCAAAAAATACCTGCAGCTGCGTGCCCGATCCGTCAGTGATATTCAGAAAAGACTGAAAGAGGTGGCGCCACAGCTGGCGGAAATGTACCAGCGTGCCGAAGTCAAGCCGAAGATAAAATTATTCGAGGGACGCCAGGGCTTGTTGAGCATTTATCAGGATTTACAGAAAGTCGATCCCAAAAAAGACGGCGAGATTTTTACTTTTACTTCGCGGCAATACGTGATTGACCAGTTTCCTGAGATTATTGAAGAGATGGAGGAACAACGGGCCAAAAAAGGCGTCTGGGTCCGGTCGATTTACTCCCAGCTGCCCGGCGAGAAATTACGGCCGAGCGGCGAAGATCCGGGCCGACTGCGCACTTATGTGACCGTCCCTTCTGACCGATTTCCTTTTTCCGGCAGCGTCCATATCTACCAGAATAAAGTCGCTTTTATCGCTCTGCGGCGCAAGCTGGTCGGCGTCGTCATCGAAAACCGCAATGTCGCCAACACTTATCGCACGATTTTCCGCCTGGCCTGGCGGGGCGCGCTGGCCTTACAAAAAAGATGATTGAGCTTTTATTACAATTGGGATTTTCAGACAAGGAAGCCAAGGTCTATTTGGCGGGGCTGGAATTAGGGGCCAGCTCGGTCAAAAAAATCGCCTTGCGCGCCGGCGTCAACCGGGCGACCACCCACGTCATTTTACAATCTTTTATCCGCCGGGGCTTGGTGACGGTTTTTGAGTCGCGTGGCCGTAACTTTTTCGCGATTGAAGACCCGAGCTTGCTCCAAAAATTAGTCCATTTAAAAGCGGAAGAAGAGCACGATCGGTTGCAGCGCCTGGCGCGGATTTGGCCGGAGTTTTCGGTCTTGTATGCATTATCCAAAGACAAGCCGCGGGTGCGCTTTTTCGAGGGGCGCGAAGAAGTTTTGAAAGCCGCCGATCTTATTTTCCAAGCTCAGGAAAAAGTATTGCGCAACGTATACAATGTTGATGACTTGTACCGAGTTTTTCCTAAGTACCGCCGCCGCCAGACCAAACATGAGGTCCGGACGATTTATAACCGGGCGGCGGGACCGCGCGCAACCGAAGAAGAAAAAAAACTGAATCGTTTTTCCAGCTATGTTTCCGAAGAAGAGTTTCCGATCGCCAGTGATATTGATATCTATGACGACAAGCTTCATATCACTTCGCTACGGCAGGATTTAATGGCTTTTTTCGTCGATAATAAAGAAATTGCCGAAACGCAGAAATCAATTTTTGATCTGGCCAAGCTGGGCGCGGACAGCTTGAAATAAAAAAACCGCCCTGGTGGCGGCTAAGCGATGTGCTTAAAAAGGATCTCGATTGAGATTGGGCGGTGTCAGAAAATTATTGGCCCGGACTTCCTCACTGGCTGTCACTTTTTCCCAAAGCTTTTCATTGACGTTAGTCTCAACGGGCGCTCCGCCAGCGGCCGTTTTTTCTATTTTTTGGGTAGTGTCATAATAAAACCAAAAGCACCAGGCGGCCGCGGCACAGAAGCCTAAGAAAACCGCCCATTCAATCAGTCGGGGGAGATTTTTGTTTCGATCGAGATTGGTCAGAGACAGTTTCATATTAGGGTAACAGTGGAATGGTTAGGGAAAGGGTCGCGGTCGGGGCGGTGGTGTCAATCTGGGTTTTGATTTCTGTCGGCGCATTGGTTCCGCCGGCGCTGCCGTGGAAAGACAGCTCGGTCACATCCACGACGGCCGGCAAGTTTTCTATTTTTTTCAGGGTGGCCAGTAGTTTCGGCCAAGTTCCGGCCAATAGCAGTTGTAATTTAATTTCGTTTGTCTTGGTCTCCGTTTTTTGGGCCGGATTTTTTTGGTCGGTGGCTGCCGTAGGCGTCGGGGCAGTTTTTTTGTCGTCTTGGCCCTGCACCGAAAGCTGGGCGCTGACGCCGGTTTCGCCGGCGATTTTTTCAAGGGTTTCGATCAGGTTGATGACCGAGTTTTCGGTTACCGCCGCTTGTTTCAGCTGGGCGGCGCCAGTTTGGTAAGGATCAAAAGTCTTAGGCTGAGTGCCGGCGGCTTGTTTTTTTTGCAGCAGGTTAATCTCGGATCGTTCGCGTTGCAGGGCGGCGACCTGGTCGGAAATTTTTTGGACGGACGGGATGATCCATAGCAATAAAGCGGCCGCAATCACGGCTCCAGTTAGCGCGATCAGAATCCAAATTTTCGAGTTTTTATTTGGCGACATGGCGATAAGGAAACAGCGAATTTGGTTTCAATTTCAGGGTAATGGTAAAAGGAATGTTTTCTTTGACGACAATGTTAGACAGCGGCGAATCGACCGATTCCACATCCGGGTCAGTTTTCAGGGATTCGATGGTCTGAATCAGAAGATCGCGGGTGGCGGCGATGCCTTTGATTTCAATCCGGGATTCCTTCATGGAGCCGCTTAGTTCTCCCCAGGACACTCCCGCCGGCGTCAGGGTCACCAGTTTTTCCAGCACTGGCGTCCAGGCGGGCTGGTTGTTTAGGGCGCCGTCAAAGAAGACTAAGAGCTTATTTAATTCCTCGATCTTGGCGTTGGTTTGTCCAGCCGTGCTTTCCTGCTGCTGATTTTTCAAGGCGCTCAATTGCTGATCAAGCATGTCTTTATTAAGCTTGACGATTTGCTGCATGCCCCAAATAAAACTGCCGACAATCACGATTGCCAGTATCCCCAGGCTGGCGCCAATAGACGCCAGGCGGAGGTTTTTTTCCGCTTGGAGAAATTTTTTTTCACTGGCCGGTAAAAGGTTAGTGTCCATGATTAAATCGTGAAATTTAAGCCGCGCAAGGCCAGGCCGATAACGGCGGAGAAACTTAGGGAATCATCGCTGGAAATCGGCGGCAATTCCCGACTTCCCGGATGATAAATATTAACCCAGGGGTTGGCCAGTCGGGTTGGTAAATCATTGTGCCGGGCGAACCAGTCGACCAAACCAGTCAGGCGAGCCGTCCCGCCACTTAGGAGAATTTGGTCCACTTGCTTGTCCGGCAAAGACGAATGTTCCTGGTAGTAGCTGATTGTATTGGTGATTTCCCGGGCGAGTTCTTGCAAGGCTTCTTCAATGGCGGCCTTGATCTCCGGTTTTTGCTTTTCGGAGTTCAAACCGTGCGTGATTTTGGCTTTTTCCGCACTGTCAAAATCCAATCCGGTTCGTTCCATGATTTTCTGGGAGATATTCAGGCCGGCGAGGGAAATACTGGAAGTAAAATTTATCACGTTGTTGTTGACCATGGTTAACCCGGTACGGTTAGTCCCGACGTCCACTAGCAGGACGGTCTGTTTTTGCAAATCGGCTGAAATACAACTGCGAGCGATGGCAATTGATTCGCTTTCCAGGGCGACGGGCTGAAGTTTGGCCTGTTTCAGGACGCTCACGATCGGATTGATCACGTCTTTCGGGGCGGCGGTCATGAAAACTTGCCAACCGTGCTCGCGCGGCGCGGCTTTCTTGGAAAAAAGCGGCAGTCGAACCGGTTTATCCGGCGGATTAAGCGTCTGCCAATCCATTTCCACCTGATCAATTGACAAAGGAATGTGCTGTTCAGCTTCCCATTTTACCGCGGCGGGCAACTCCGACTCTCTCATGGGCGGCAGGTCAAACAGCCGGATGAATGATTTTGATTCAGGAAGCGAAGCGATGACGTGAGTCTGGCTGAAACGGTGCGGCTTGGCGTTTTCAATAGCTTGGCGGATGATTCCGCTTAGTTTTTCCGGCTCCCGGATTTCGTCTTTAGTCACTAGCCCCCGCGGGAAAATAGCCGCGTTAAAAGCCAGCGGCCGAATCAACTTGCCGGTCTGCTGGAGCAGCATGATTTTAACCGAGGAGTCGCTGATGTCCAAGCCAAAACAATGAATTTTTTTTGAACCGATGGGCATACTTGATTATTGAAGTTCGCGCCAATTAATCATTTGATAGGTGCCGAGCGTCGGCCAATGGGGGGGCGGGCCGTAAGTGAGCGAAGCGTCAAAATGATAATAAGTGTTGATATAACCGGAGACTACCCAGTCATTCCAGACTTTCTTGAAATAGCCGACTTCATTATACATCAGTCCGCCGTAAATGCTTAGACTGTTTAAGATAATATTATTATTGGTGTCGCGATAAATTTTGCCGTTTTGGGCGAAGAGAGTGGCGTAGATGACGGTGTCAGACGGCAGCCAGCGTCCGATTTCAATGTCATTTTGGGTGATGATGCCCAGGGCGTCTTGACCGAGCCCGCGGGCGTAAGTGATATTGCCGTTGATCACGACATTGACGTCACCAGTTTCCACGGGAAACTCGGCGGCGGCGACGGTCAACCGACCGTTAAGCGTGCCGTCGATCCAGACATTGTCTTCGGCGAAAATGACGCCGTTGGCGGGCAGGGACACGACGGCGGGATCGTAATCTTCTTCGTGGTTGATGCCGTTTTGCGAGGCGGAGCGCACCCGGCGGATTTGGACGGTGCCGTTATTAAGCAGGGTCAGGTGCCAGCCTTGCCGTCCGGAGGGCGGCAGGTAAAATCCGCCTTGCGCCGGTTGGCTTAGGTTTTTCAGCTCGGTGAAACTGGCCAAATAATTGGCGAAAACGATCTCGCCCACGCCCATGCGCCATAAATCGGTCGGGCCGCCAATGCCCCAGACGCCGTTTTTTTCGGCCGGCGGCTGACAGCCGTGGATCGGCTGGCACCAGTAGCGATTGCGGGCGCTTTGGACGATGCCTTCATTGATGCCGTCAAACCGGATGCCGCCGTTAGAGTGAATATTCCCGTAGGTATGGGAATTAGAAGCGAAAGCCATATTGCTGTTGCACAAGAAAAGAAAATTTGCCAATGAGGGGATACCCATTTGGGCTTCGATAGTGCGGCGGTACGAGGGATCGGAATCGAGGTAGCCTTCCGACCGGACGGTGGCAATCGTCGAGCCCAGGGCCGGTTCGTCGATATACAAATCATAATGGCCGATAACATCGCCGGCCGGATCGCGGTACTCGTGAGTGTAAGGACCGTGCGTCGGCTGTGACGGGCACGGGGTATTGCCGTCGCAGTAATCGGTCTGATTGTGGGTGAAAAGCCATTGGTAATGATGGATGCCGCTTTCGGCGATTTCGAAAACCCGTTCCCGATCCTGTTCGGCAACGGAAGACTTGTTAAGCACGGTGACATATTGCAGGAGGCCGACGACAATAATCAAAAATACTCCGGTGAAAACAATGGCCAGAATCAAAATGGACCCTTTTTGTTTCATAGTCTTAAAAATTTCTTAGGTGGACGAGGGTGTCGATGATATAACGCCCCGCGGCTGTTCCGGGAGTAGAATCAATAATCAGGTGGAGGCCGATCATCCGGGTAAATAGGGGTACGATCGGGTTCATCGGCGCCTGGGTTCCGGTGTAGTTATCGTCGTAGTAAAGGAAAATCGGTTCCGAACCGTTGGCGACATTGGTGGTGACCGTTTGAATCGTCTCGGCCGCGGCGGGATAAGTTTCGCTACCCGATTGCGGTTCAATGATGCCTTTATTGAGTGTCGTGCCGGAGATAAAATAGCGCAGGCGCTCGATCCGGCCGTCAAAATCATAATCGGTATAAATCGTCAGCGCTTGGTTTTGGGCGTTGGCGATGGCGAAAGCAGATCGGAAGAGCG
>CALEFQ010000072.1 GCA_937877125.1 uncultured bacterium
TTCCCAGCGCGGCCTGTCCAATCATAAAGAACCGGGCAGAGGTGCTGGCCGATAGGCGGTCGAGATTGGTTGCGGCGGTAATGCCGCCGCTAAACATGACCGGTATCGACAGCCGACGCGCCGTAAACTGCACGGCTTGATAATCCAGACGGCCTTTGAAAAACTGGTGGCGCAGCCGGGGATGGATGATTAGTAGGTCGGCGCCGGCTTTTTCTAGTTTCTCCGCAAAATCAGGCAGGCACGGGCGGGTGTTTCCCAGCCTGATTTTGACCGACAGAGGAACGAAACCGATAGCCGATTTGACCGCCCGGGTTATTTCTGCGGCCAAATCAGGGTGATCCATCAGGGCGACGCCGCTGCCGCCGTTGACTACTTTGCGTACCGGACAGCCCATGTTGATATCAATGCCGTCCGGGCGGTTTTGGGTGACTAAAATTTTCGCCGCCGCGGCCATTTCTTCGGGATGGTGTCCGAATATCTGGAGGATCACGGGCCGTTCGCGCTCCAGGAACTTTGCGTAGCCTAAACTTTTCAAGCTGGTAGCAAGGTTATTTTTTCCCGGATCCTATCTGCCTGGTTTGTCGCTGCGGCACAGCCCGGTGGCGCTGATCATCTCGCTAAAAACAAAATCAGCTCCGTATTCTTTGCAGAGCTGGCGAAAAGGGGAGTCGGAAATACCCGCCATGGGGGCAAGTCCGACGGCATTGGGTGGTAAAGGGAGCCAGGGCATAATAGTCAAAAGTCAAAGGTCAAAAGTAAAAAATAGATTATGAAACTTTTGACGTTTGACTCATCACTTAATTTTCCATGTGGTCCCGCTGGCGTTATCCTTGATTTCCACGCCCTGGTCTCGGAGTTGTTGTCGCAGACTGTCGGCGGTGAGGAAATCTTTTTTCGCGCGCGCCTGGTTTCGGGCGGTGATCATCTTTTCGATAGCCGCCGCGCTGATTTTGGCGGCTTGCGGCCGGTAGTTTAAAACGGCCATGACTTTGTCCAGATCCGAAAGCAAGGCTAGTATCTTTTTGGCATCGCCTTGGGTCAATTGGTCGGCGTCAGCCAGGCGGTTACCTTTTTTGGCCAATTCTAATACCGCGTCCAGCGCCTTGGGGGTATTAAGATCATCGTCCAGCGCCCGGCGAAAGGCGGCGGCGGTGGTTTCTACCAATTCATTGACTTCCGGGGTCGGCGAGCCGGCATCAGTGATCTGTTCCAGCCGATTTTGGAAATCGATTAGGCGGTTCAGCTTGTCACGGGCTTCATCCAGGGCCGCCCAGGTGAAATTAAGCCGGGAACGGTAGTGCCCGCTAAAAATAAAGAACCTAAAGACGAGCGGATCGTAGCCTTTGGCCGTTAAGTCGGACAGGGTGAAAATATTTCCTTGTGACTTTGACATCTTGCTCTGGTCGATCAGTAAGAAATAAGAATGAAACCAGTAACGCGCGAAAATCCGCCCGGTGGCCGCTTCGCTTTGGGCGATCTCGTTTTCGTGGTGAGGAAAAATATGGTCTTCGCCGCCGGCATGGATATCCAGTGTGGCGTCTAAGTATTTCATGCTCATGGCCGAACACTCGATGTGCCAGCCGGGGTAGCCGCGTCCCCAAGGTGAAGCCCATTGCATCAGGTGATTTTTGGGAGCTTTTAACCACAGGGCAAAATCTCCGGGATGTTTTTTGTCCGGATGAGCTTCTAATCTTTGGCCGGTCGTGATGTTTTCCGGAGCTTGTCCGGACAGCTTGCCGTAATTTTTGAATTTAGTGATATCAAAAAATACGTTTCCGTTTACGGCGTAGGCGAATCCCCGGTCAATCAGGGCCTGGATATGGTCAATCATTTCTTTGAGATGGGCGGTGGCGTGAGGATACTTGTGTGCCGGTTTTAGATTGAGCCGGGCAGCGTCCTCGAGGAAACGTTTTTTGTAGAAGTCCGCTATTTGGGCGGGAGTCTTTTTTTCGATGCGGGCGGACTTTAGGATTTTATCTTCGCCACTGTCGGCGTCGCTGGTCAAATGCCCGACGTCGGTGATATTCATTATGTGGCGGACCTCGTACCCGGAATATTCTAAATAGCGCCGGAGAATATCTTCTCGGATATAAGTGGCAAAATTACCGATATGGGCAAACAGGTAAACGGTCGGGCCGCAAGCATAAAGCCGGACTTTACCCTTTTCCAGGGGTGTAAAAGTCTCGATTTTTTTCGTCAAAGTGTTGTAGAGCTGGAACGGCATGATGAGTGCTTATTTGATCTTTTGCTGAATATAATATCATCGATTTGTCTGTTTCGCAAACTAGGGCGCTTATGTTATAATGCAGACAGTCGCTATCAACAATCTTATTCTGAATTTTTACCCATATGAACCAGCCTGCCCCTGCTTATCCCTCCCGGCCGGAGATTTCCCGGACGGAATCATCGAAAAATTTATCCGAACCTGATCGTCCGGAAGTCGCACCGGAAGCTCCCGAATCCGGACCGGCAGTCCCGGAAACGTCGGAAGTGGCCGTTGATCAAACGATCGCGGCCAAAAAAGAGGAAATCCAGGCTGAACCAGTAGCGGAAACCCCTTCTGCGGCTTCGGCCTCGGCAGTCGCGGCGTCCGCTCCAGCCGATCGCGGCTATGCCAGCGTTTCCGATTTGAAAAGATTAAAAAATATGCCGCGCGAGTCGCAGATCAAATTTTTGACGGAAATTGTTTATCAAAAAGGCCTGGATCGGGCCATCACGGCTGTCCGCCATTTGGACGATCCTTATTTACTCGATTTGTTGCACGATACCCTGGTCGATGAATTATACCAAAAGCTAAAAAGGACTAAATAAAAACGAACTATGGATTTCTGGTGGCTGAAGAATATTGATTCCGACCCGGCGGCGATGGGGTGGCTGGCTGTTTTGGGTGTTGCTTTTTTAGCGGTTGGCGCGATTTTGCTTTATATTTACCGGCAAAAGGTGACGCTACATGATTTGTTAGACACGGTTTTGCTGGAGGTGACTTTGCCCAAAGAGGTTTCCGAAAAAGAGGAAGAAGCAAAAAAACAAGAAAAAGAACTGATCGCCGTGGGGGAACAGTTTTACGCTAACCTCGGAACCTTGATCTCGCAACGCCAGCCGTTTCTGTCGCCGTCCGTCCATTTTTGCCTGGAAATGGCGGCGTACAATAAGCAGATTTACTTTTACGTGAACACCCCGAGAAAATACAAAGATTTTGTGGAGCGGACTATTCATGCCCAGTACCCGAAAGCGGTGATTGAAGAAGTGCCGGACTACAATATTTTTGCCGCCCAAGGAGCGTCGGTGGTGGCGGAGATGAAACTACGCGATCACTATATGTTGCCGATCAAAACTTACCTGAAACAGGAATCTGATCCGCTGAATATGATGACTACTGCCTTAAGCAAGCTTGGAACTGGCGAAGGCGCGGCGATTCAAATCATTTTCCGGCGCGCGCCCCGGAGCTGGCGCAACAAAGGTTTGAAATTGGCTCGGCGTACGATGGCGGGCAAGGCCCCGGAGCGTTTTTTTGGGGAAAAGGCCCAGGATACCGGGCAGGCTTTTGGGTCTCAATTGGGTAAGTTTTTCGGCGATCAGGATCAGGATTCGCGGTATCGCCAGGAAGACATGCCGCATTTGACTCCGATGGAACAGGAAAAGGTGAAAGGGATTGAAGAAAAAGCCAACAAGACGGCTTTCCAGGTTCGCATCCGCGTCGTGTCTTCGGCCGCGACCTTCCAGAATGCTAAAAATAATTTGGACATGCTGGTCAATTCGTTCGCCCAGTATGACCAGCCTGAGTTTAACGGGTTTCGTGATATAAAACTGATCAATCGGCGCCGGGTTTTAAACGACTATATTTTCCGCCGTTTCGGGGGAGCTAATCGTAATTATCTTAATACCGAGGAGATGACGTCTCTGTTTCATTTTCCGATCCGGACGACGGAAACTCCGGCGATCAAACGGCTGGAGGCCAAGCAGGCCCCAGCGCCGGCCAATACGCCGAAGGAAGGCATGCCCTTGGGCCTCAATGTTTACCGCGGCATCAGCAAAGATGTTCATCTGAAAGACGAAGACTCCATGCGCCATCTCTATATTATCGGTAAAACTGGCATGGGGAAGACGGCTCTGATTGTTAACTTGGCGAGTCATCACATAAAACAAGGACGGGGAGTCTGCATCGTTGATCCTCATGGCGATTTGATTGAGGATACCTTGGCGACTATGCCCCGCGAACGAGCGGATGACGTGATTATCTTCGATCCCAGCGACGTCGAACGTCCGGTCGGCCTTAATATGCTTGATTATGACCGAAACCATCCGGAACAAAAAGACTTTGTCGTCGGCGAGATGATCCGTATTTTTGAAAAACTGTTTCCGCCGGAAATGATCGGTCCGATGTTCGAGCACAATATGCGCAACGTCATGCTGACTCTCTTGGAAGACGAGGAAAACCCCGGCACGATTGTCGACATTCCCCGGATGTTTACCGACGAAGCGTACCAGCGCTACAAGTTGCGTTTTGTCAAAGATCCGCTGGTGCGCTCTTTTTGGGAAAAGGAAATGGCCAAGACCTCTGATTTTCATAAGTCGGAAATGCTGGGCTATTTGATCAGTAAGGTTGGCCGTTTTGTTGAAAATAGCATGATGCGCAATATTATCGGGCAGACCCACTCCTCTTTTGATATCCGTGAAGTAATGGATAAAAAGAAAATTCTGCTGGTTAACTTGTCCAAGGGGCGGACGGGAGAAATAAACAGCTCGCTATTAGGCTTAATTTTGGTTTCGAAGATCCAGATGGCGGCCTTGAGCCGGGCCGATCTGCCCGAAGATCAGCGTAGTGATTTCTTTTTGCTGATCGATGAATTCCAAAACTTTGTGACCGAAAGCATCGCGACGATTTTATCGGAAGCGCGCAAATACCGGTTGTCGCTGACGATGGCGCACCAATACGTGGCCCAGCTGGCCGAAAAAAGCGAAGCGGTGCGCGACGCGGTCTTTGGCAACGTCGGCACGATTTTGGCGATGCGGGTCGGCGCGCCCGACGCCGAATTCCTGGAAAGCGAGTTTACGCCGACATTTGACCGCTTTGATTTGCAAAACGTCGACAAGTTCAACGCCTATGTCAAAATGCTGATCGATAACAAGGCGACCAAGCCATTCAATGTTAAGCTTTATCCGCCCCCGGTCAATCGCAATCCGCGGGCGGCGGAGTTAATCAAGCAGATTTCGCGTTTAAAATACGGGAAAGAGCGGCCCTTGGTGGAAAAGGATATCGGGCGGCGGATGAAGCTGGGCGAGCCGGCCCGCAAGCCGGATTTGGCGATGGGCAGTTTTAGGTAAGACTCCGGGGCGGACAAGGAGTAGTAATATCAAATAAAATTCAAATCCCAATTCAGGAATGATTTTTTCTGAATTGGAGTTTGAATTTCATTGAGCATTTGTTATTGGATATTTGATGTTTTCCCCTCTTCTTGTCAAATATTTTCTTTTATGATAAGGTATTGATACCCAGATAACATTCATACCAAAACAAAAACATGGAAAACGATAAGCTGTCTTTGGTTAAACAGCGCTTGGAAAGCGCTGAAAAAAGCGTGGCTTCCGCTCGCAAGCTTCTAGAAGAATTGATGAGCGGCGTGGCGGTTGATAAAGATTTTACCGTGGAAAAGAGAGCCGAAGGCCTGAATATTGATGAAGAGGCGCGTGTCATTGAGGGGGTTTTTGACGGCGAGAGCATGATCGGCCCGGATAAAAACCGTTATCCGGTGCCGGCTAATTACGCCAGCAAGTCTAAATTGGTCGAAGGCGATATTTTGAAACTCACAATTGCGGGCGACGGCTCATTTATTTACAAACAAATCGGTCCGATTGAGCGGAAAAAAATTGTCGGCAAGCTGGAAAAAATTCCCGGCGGGGCTTTTCAGGTGACATCTCCTGACGGCAAATACCGGGTCT
>CALEFQ010000073.1 GCA_937877125.1 uncultured bacterium
CGACCACCGAGATCTACACTCTTTCCCTACACGACGCTCTTCCGATCTACCAATATTCCTGGGGTTTAAAAACGCGGATTTCGTTTTCGCGGTCGACAATCATACGGACCGCGGCTGATTGCACCCGGCCGGCGGACAGGCCCATGCGGATTTTTTTCCAGAGCAGGGGCGATAGTTCATAGCCGACTAAGCGATCCAACGCCCGGCGTGCTTGTTGTGCGTCAACCAATTTCAAATCGAGCTCGCGCGGATTTTTGATGGCGTTAGTGATCGCATTTTTGGTGATTTCGTGAAAAGCAATTCGTTTGGCTTGCGTTTTTTTCGGCTTGAGAATCGTAATCAAATGCCAGGCGATGGCTTCGCCTTCGCGGTCTTCGTCAGTCGCGAAATATATAGTATTGGCGTCTTGGGCGGCTTCCTTGAGAGCGGTCACGTTTTTCTTGGCTTCCGGAGTAATGACATATTTCATCGCAAAATCATTTTCGACGTCAATGCCCATTTCCTTTTTCGGCAAGTCGCGGATGTGCCCATAAGAAGACAGTACCGTGTAATCGCGGCCTAAAAATTTTTTGATAGTTTTGGCTTTGGTGGGAGATTCGACGATGACCAGATTTTTCATAACTTTTGATAACGATTACCGCCGATATTTTTTACTAGGCCTTTTATTTCCATAATTGATAGTGTACTCGATATAACATTTACGTCAAATGGCGTCAAATTTACTAATTGATCAAGCCAGAGCGGGGCGGCGCTGAGAGCTTGATAAATAGCGGTCTCGGCGGGGTTTTGCGGCAGAGATTTTCTGGCCGCTTGGGTTTCTTTCGGGGAGGGGAGATTCAGGCAGGTGAAAATGTCTTGAGCACTCTGGACGAGCGTCGCTCCTTTGCTGATCAGCATGTTAGTCCCCGCTGATTTATCAGCGTTAATCGGCCCCGGCACGGCAAAAACTTCGCGATTCTGTTCCAGCGCCAGGAAGGCGGTGATCAGGGCGCCGCTTTTCTCTCCGGCCTCAATCACTAAGGTGCCGCGGCAAAGACCGCTGATCAGGCGGTTTCGCACCGGAAAATGCTGTTTGAGGGGCGGGCAATCCGGCGGATATTCGGAAACCAGGGCGCCTTGTTCCATGATTTTTTGGGCCAGACGATAATTATTTCTAGGAAAAATATTTCGGTCCGCCAGCCCGCTGCCTAGCACCGCGATCGTTCGAGCGTGATGGTCAAGCGCGACTTGGTGTGCCAGTGCGTCGATGCCCAGCGCCAAGCCGCTGACAATCGTCATGGATTTATCCGCCAGTTCGCCGGCGATCTTTTGTACCGCCATGGCGCCGTAGCCGGTGAATTTCCGCGTGCCGACCACCGCCAGATTAAGCTCGTCGCTCCCGGTCCATTGGCCGCGGATATAAAGAAGCATCGGCGCTGCATAAATTTCCCGCAGTAATTTCGGATAATCACGGTCACTATCAGCCAGGCACTTGATCTGTTGACGCGCCAAATTACGGTAAAGCTTTTCCGGGTCAATTATTTTTCGGGCCGACCTGATCTGTTCAAACATTTTGCTGTCGAGGCCGGCTTGTTCACAATCCTTGGGATTAAAGCCGTCCCAGGCGGATTGAAAACTCCCGAAATGTTTTTGCAGGCGGCGCAGTCGCTGGGGTCCTAGCCCGGGAATACAGGTGAAGGCGTGAGCGTAAACTTTTTCATTTGGGTCCATAAAAAAATCCCTCGGGGAGGGTTTGGGGTGATAAGAGGCTTGTCAGTTATGCTACCACCGAATTTGGAGATTGACAAGAGGAGAAAAGGGTGAAAAGATAAATCAAGGAGGTGAATTATGAAGTCTCTGAACAAATACCGGTTGCCGGACAAGTGGTTTTGTCCGGAATGCTTTCACTGGTATCCTTGCTCCCATTTCCCCTGTCCTAATTGCAAGCAATCTGCGCTTTTGCCGTCGGCTATTTACAAAAGACAGTTCAAAGACTGGGAAGCAAAACGAAATCCGCAAGTGCCGGTGCCGGCTCGTGATTGGTACCGTGATTGGGAAGAAGAAAACGAGGAAATCAGGGAAGAGCAAGGCAAGAATTTTTCCCCGGACCAGGGGAAACCATAAGGCGGTAGTTCATCGAGAATTACCGCTTTTCGCTGGGCGCTTGTTTCAGCCAGGCTTTAAGGCTCGCTAACCAATCAGTCCCTAGCTTACTTAGCTCGATTCTGATAACTCGCGCGTCCCGCCGCTCCCAGGCGGGGTTTTTTTTGACGATTTCGTAAAACTCTTGATCCGCGATCGGCTCGGCGAAGGTCAATATCAGATATCTTTTTTTCGAGCCGTCTAGCTTTTTTTTCAGGGTCGTGTCCAGGCTCATGATCCTTTGGCGCTGCGCCAACAATTTGATCTCGATTATTTCTATGAGATTTTTAGCTTCGCGCGGCAAGTCTTTTTTGGAATGCCCGTAACGCGATTCACTGATGATTTTGCCGATCAGGTTATTCAATTCGGCGAAGTCAGAAACGCCGGCCAAGGCCTGGTAGGCCCAAAGCCGCCGCTCCTCGCTCGGCATGAAATCCTTAGGCAGAAAAGCGGGCAAGGGGAGATCGATAGTCACCTCCAGCTGCGGCGCTGATTTCTGTCCGCTAGCCAGCTCGGTGACGGCCTGGTGCAGGAGCCGGCTGTATAAATTCAATCCGATGGCGTTGATATTGCCGTGCTGTTCGCGGCCGAGCAGATTGCCGACGCCGCGGATTTCCAGATCGCGCATGGCCAGCTTGAAGCCGGAACCCAGTTCCTTGGCTTCCAGCAAAGCCTCCAGTCGGGAGCGCGCCCGCCCTTTGAGTTTTTTTTCTTGGTACAGAAAGTACGCCTGGGCTTTGACTTCACCGCGACCGATTCGCCCGCGCAATTGGTAAAGTTGTGACAGGCCAAACCGCGTCGCTTCATCGACGATGAGGGTATTGACGGTCTTGATATCAAGACCGCTTTCAATGATCGTGGAACAGACCAGTACGTTGAATTTTTCCTGGTAAAAATCATGCATCATCGAGCTCAGCTGTTTTTCCGGCATTTGGCCGTGCGCGACGCCGATTTTGGCTTCCGGAATCAAATCTTTTAGCTTCGCGGCGTAGGCGTCTATTGTTTCTACCCGGTTATGCAAAAAGTAAACTTGCCCTTGGCGCTGCAATTCTTGGCGAATCGCCCGGGCGATGGTTTTTTCATCATACGGCACGATGTGGGTGTCAATCGGTTGTCGGCCGGGCGGGGGAGTATCAATTAGGCTGATGTCGCGCAGTCCGGATAGCGAAAAATTAAGCGTGCGGGGGATCGGGGTGGCGGTCATGGCCAAAACGTCGACGTTAGCCCGCAGTTTTTTCAATTTTTCCTTGTGTTCCACGCCGAAGCGCTGTTCCTCATCCAGGATGATCAGCCCGAGATTTTTGAATTTGACGTCACCGGACAACAGGCGATGGGTGCCGATCAGAATGTTGACCGCGCCCACTTTTAGCTCGTCGATGATCTTCTTTTGCTGGGCGGGGGTCTTAAACCGGCTTAGCACTTCGACGCGCACCGGGAAATTTTGCAGGCGGCGGCGGTAAGTATCGTAGTGTTGCTCGGCCAGGATGGTCGTGGGACACAAAAACGCCACTTGCTTCCCGCTCTGCACCGCTTTATAAGCGGCCCGGATCGAAATTTCGGTCTTACCGTAGCCGACGTCTCCGACCAAGAGGCGATCCATGACTTTTTCGCTTTCCATGTCGCGTTTGATTTCTTCCGTGACTTGCCGCTGGCCGGGAGTATCTTCATATTTAAAAGAACGTTCCAGCTCAATCTGTTCGGGGGTATCCGTCAGGTAATTATGTCCGCTGCTGACGGAGCGCTGGGCGTAGAGCTTGATTAGTTCGCCGGCGATTTCCCTAGTTTGTTCTTGGATGCGCCTTTTCACTTGGTGCCATTGCGTGCCGTGTAGGCGGTGAATCGCCGGATTAGATTGGCCGATGTAGCGATTGATTTTGTCGGCTGTCTCGATCGGGACGTAGAGCTTATCGCCCTCGGCGTATTCCAATAAGTAAAACTCTTTTTCACAATCATCGATTGTTTGTTTGGTCATGCCAAGGAATCGGCCGATGCCGTGATCGATATGGACGACAAAATCGCCAGGCTTGAGGGTGCTAAGAAAGGCCAAGTCGGCGCGGGGCCGCCGAACTGTTTCGCGCCCGACAGCAAAAATTTCTTTGGGCCCCAGCCAAATTTCCTTTTGCCGGTTATCAATGAACCCAACAGGGAAATCAGCCGCCGTTTCTCGGAAGGTGATGTTTTTTACCGTGGCGAGCGATCGGGTTAGTTGATCGGTTTTCCGGGCATAAATATTGATTTGGTAATCTTTGTCAGAAAATTTTTCTAAATCAGCGGCCAGCAGGCGATGATTGCCGTGGTAAAAAGTCGCTGGCCAGTAATCAAATTTCACGTCGCCGCTTTCAAATGTTTTGAAAATCAGCTCGCGATTGGCGGTCGACGGCCAATTAATCAGGTCGTCGTGGACGAAAATGTTTTTTTTGTTTTCAGCGAGCCAAGTCAGTAAGTCTCTATGGCCGGTTGGCAGGCGGGCGGGGGTGATCGTGATCGCCGGTACCGGCACGACGGTTTTTTTGGAGCGCGGGTCGAACGTCTCCAGGCGTTCGATGTTTTGCCCGTTGAATTCTAGGCGGAGCGGACGAGCGAGATTTTCGGGGAAAATTTCAACGAGATTGCCTCGTTTAGCGAAATAGCCAGGCTCTGCCGCAGTGTCGGCCGATTCATAACCTTCGTCAATCAGAAACTTAGTAAGTTGGATCGGGGAAAGAGCAGCACCTTTTTCCAGGGGCAGACAATGCTGCCGGTAATCCTTGATTCGCGGAAAGAATTTTTGGGCTAGATCTAGGGGGAGGATAAAAAGGGTAGCTCGGGTATCAATTAATTCGTTCATTAGTCGCAGGTCGTTTTCCTGGAAAACAAAAATCGGTGTTTGTTTTTTGTTCCAAAAAGCAAAACGATCGGCAGTTTCTTTGAGTTTTTTTGTTTCCACAAACCAAAAAACACCGGACTTCGTGTCTAGGTGGGGGGAGGGGCGGGTCAGCAGATCGCTGATAATCCGAGCCTTGGCCGGTTCTACCGCTCCCGAAACAGTCACTTTCAGTTGTCGGCCAAGCAGATTGGTCAGCTTGGCCAGTGGTTCGACCGGATTGTTCACCATAGGGGGATTAACCGATGGAGATATGTTAGCAAGGCAAAAGGAAAAAGGCAAAATCCTTTCCCCCTTACCTCTTTTTTGGGTTAAGCCATAAATCTCTGCCGCCGACATGATTTCTTGAACCATTACCGGATTTACCGTGTCGCCCGTTAGGTAGGGAAGGTAATTTTTCGAAAGGTATGATTAACTTGATTACAAATGCTCGATTGTATGGTATAATATAAATAAATGCCAATCCAGGCATACATAATGATGGCAAGCTTAATTTAGTATAATTCAAGGATTTTATGACAAAGAATCTAAAAATCATTCTCGTCATTGCTATTATTGCCGCGGCTGCTGGCGGGGTATGGCTAGTTTTTGGCCAGGCAAATTCAGGGACTTTTTTAATCGGAGTGGGTAAAAATACTCCGGTAACACCAATCGTATCAACAGTTACCCCGGTGGGATCGTCGACCAGGCAGAGCCGAGATAAATTGCTCAATCAATTGAAGCAACCCTTTGCTTCAGAAATTGGTACTTATCGCCCCAGTTCGATTAATCAACAAATCTTTACAGTATGTGATTCCGTATCGGATTGTAACACCAAAATTTACAATGCTCAGCCCGGGGATTATGTTTATCTTGATCGTGATCTGAACACTAGTATGGGAGGAGATCATATAAATGTCTCTAGTCCAAATAGCGGAACTAATTCGAAAACAATCACATTCGATTGCGGTTATCATATTTTGGACAACATCAGAATTGTTATGTGGGATGATTTTGTTAATTTCAAAAATTGCGTGATGATTGGTGATGGGAGCTCGGAAAGGGCCATTGATGTTTATAGTCCCGGAAACGTGAAAATCGAAAATATCGCTGTAGGGAATTGGGGGCGCGGTATTAATGTTAATTATGTGGAAAATCCTGACTACAACGGTGCAGTTTCAATAAAAAATTTCCTAGGCCAGGATAATGATTTCGGTATGTACCTTAGGAGCTCTACTTTACAATCAATTCGTCTCCAGGATTCAAAAAGTTGCGGGGCATTGGATCACGACATCATGACGGTAGGGGAAGACAGTGCGATTCTCGCTAACAACATAACGTGTGATCAACAGAAATCTGAAATAACGTGTAATCATCCATGTCCATAAAATAAAATCTAAAGTAATAACAAATGGATACACCTGCCAATCCTGTGGTTTCAGCAGATAATGCTTCGTCTGCGCCTGAGGTTCTTCCGCCGGGTGGTCAATTATCGCCTAAGCCCAAAAAAGTTTGGTTAATCATCTTGATTATTGTTATTGCGGCGATAGCAGTCGGCGCAATTTTGTATATTACTGTCGGTAAAAAATGGTTAGGTAATCAAAACATTGTCCCCGTAGCTAATAATGAATCCAATCCCGCGATCTCAGAAAAAACTGATACGAAGGTTCAGATGCCTGTTGGCTGGAAATCTTATGAAAACGAACGGTTTGATTATTCTTTTGCTTATCCTGCTGATTGGAAAGAAAAGTTTCTTTATATCGGTGATTCTGAAAATCAGGATAGGAAGAAAGAGTATGCCACGGGAGCAGAAGTTTACAAAATCGAGAACGATGCGCATACCTGGAAATTTATGGTTCGTGCAATTGAATCGAGGACCGGTTACTCTTCGAGTCAGCAGGCCTTTGCGGCTTTGCATGATCCTAAAGCCAATAAAACAACAAAAATCTACGAAGAGGGTCCGATTATGCTTGATGGTCGAGAGGCTTATTATGGAGCATTTGAACATCAAACCGCGCAAGTTACAAGTGACACGGGGGTCATTTTAGAACCAAAGATAGTGTGGGAAAAAACAATTGTTTGCCAACAGGGTAAAATTACCTATGAACTGCGGTGGACCGAGAGATTGTCTGGGGAGAGCAAAAATAAACATATGGAGTTTGATGCCGGCGATAATTACATTCCTTTTGATCAATACGATGAGGTTTTTCCTAAAATAGTTGAAACTTTCCGCTTTCAGCTTGGCGAAATTGCGCCAACGCCTGAAGTCTTGAATACGGGTTGTTTGCAATTCCCGGTAAAGAAAGGTAATTCCTGGAAATATCGTGTCACCGGAAAGGAAATGGGCCTGGAGACTAATTATGAAGACACTAGTACTATCACTGAAATGACTGAACAGGACTTCAATCTTCATACTGATCGCACGTCTGATATTTTTACGGCGGCTATCGATTGGCGCTACGGCTTTGATAATGATAGAAAAAACATGTATTTGAATATGCGCCAAGCTGATGTTAGAACCGACCATGAAACTACCTTGGCTGCCGGTATTTTTTCCTATTACGGTTTCAAGGTATTTTCTTGCGATCAAGACCAGTGGCCGCTGGAAGTTAAGACGGTATTTGGCAATATTGCTTCAGATCAACTTGGCGGAGATCTCGGGGGTGCGGCCGCTTCGATTATTGGTTCAGCTAAAGTGATTGATCGCCAAATGGAAGTCAATGTTCCTGCCGGAACATTCACGGCGGTCCTGGTAGAACAAGAGTATGAGCAAAAAGTTGATATGACTTTGCTGGATAGTAGTATCTCTATACCTGTCAAAGATCGCTTTTGGTACTCCCCGGGCGTAGGGATTGTCAAAGAAGAATACACTCTAGAAAAGTACGACACCAAACTGACCACTGAATTACTAGAGTATAAGATCTAGACCAAGAAAATTAAAAGTACCTATAATTTAAGACTCTCGTTTTGACGAGAGTCTTAAATTGCTGAGGAAATGTGCGGTTTTCTGTATTTAGATTGTTGTTTGCTCAAGTAAAGCATCAATTTTTTGTTTTTCGAGAAATGTAAATTCTTCTAAAACAAATTGCGACACTATCGCTTCCTCTTCCGGAGTCGTCGGTTTATGAGGAAAGGGGCGTCCGATGCCGACCCGCAGGCGCGGAAAACGGTCCGTTTTTAAGTGGGCAATAATCGAGCGCACACCGTTGTGACCGCTGGCGGAACCACTGGCCTTGATTTTCATCTCGCCCGGCGGCAAATCCAGGTCATCATGAATCACTAAAATGTCTTCCGGTTTCAGGTTTAGCTTTTTTATTACGGCCGCCACAGCGATACCGGCTTCGTTCATGAAGGTGAGCGGTGTTATCAAGTATTTGTCAGCGGTCTCGTAGATCGTAGCTTGGGCTTGATCATCTGTTTGTTTGGTTGCGCCCAGTTTGGCGGCCAGGCTATTTGCTACCATGGCTCCGACATTATGCCGAGTATTAGAAAAGCGTGGCCCGGGATTTCCCAGGCCGACTAATAACTTAACATTGGTTGGCAGAACGATGGCCATATAAAAATGAGATTTAAGATATAAGATTTAAGATACTAAGAAAATTGTTTTCCGTCTTAACTCTCATATCTTAGATCTTATTTCTTACCGGGTGCTTTCCGCTCCCAGAATCAACACAAAGTCTGCATTTTCTTTCACGCCGGCCTTGTTGGCGGGGGCGGTTTCGGAAATAATATCGGCTTCAAATTGGTCGGCAATGGCCTTGAGTTGTTCTGGTTTTTTCCCGTTAGTATTGTCATAGACCACGGTGTGCTGTCTGGTTTGATCGGCGGCGTTTCCGACGGCGACGATAGTGTAGCCGCTATTGCGCAGTTCGTTCCCGGCTTTGGCGCCGATGCCATTGACGGAGGTCCCGTTTTGCACGGCGATAGAGGCGGTAGTTTCGGCAGAAGAGGCGGTATCAGCCTCGTTAGAAGTCTCGGTATTAGTGGCTGCAGTCCCGGCCGGCACGGCAAGTTCATTTGATCCGTTGGTATCTTCGCCTTTGTCAAATATGTTTAGCGCCAATTCTTGGATTTTGCCGTATTCGCCGAAACCGTCAACGGGGATCAGGGTATAGGCGCCATCGGGAGTGGTATAGACTTTTAGGTATTTCTCGTTGGAAATGACGCTGATTTTAACTTCGTCAAACTGGAAATTGCGCGCCATTTCAAAAAGCCGGACGCCTTCCCACATCTGGGCATTAGTTGTAATATGCTTACCCAAGGCTTCAAAAAGAGAATTTAATTTTTGCGGGTTAGCTAGGACTCCGGTTGTCAGCGCCTTGTCCTTGATGGCTGTTATTAGTTTTTGCTGGCGGCGCGAACGGGCAAAATCAGAAGCTTCGTCCCTGACCGAGCTTTGGGGATCGGGATCATTAATCACGCCGTGGCGGGAGCGGGCGTATTGGAGGGCGGTTTCGCCGTCCATATTCTGGGGACCGCGGGCAAACTTGATGGTTTGGTAACCGTAATCTTCTGTGGGATACTCTTCGTCGATGAATCCGTTTTCGACATCGACGGTTACCCCGCCTAAGCTATTGACGATATCTTCAAATCCGGAGAAGTCAATTCTGACGTAATAAGGAATGCTCAACCCGGTGATTTCCTCCACGGCATCACGGGTATACTTCGGTCCTTCGCCTTTGCCGACTTCCATTTCCCCGTAATGGTTGACTTTATTCAATTTTGAGTAGCCGAATTTGTCAGTCTTGACCCAGAGATCCCGGGGCAGAGAAATCATGGCCATTTGCTTGGTCTCGGGCTTGATACTTAGAACCATGACGGTGTCGGTGAGCAGGGCGCCGTCGTGTCCTTCGCCGCCCATGCCCAGCAGGAGGACATTGATCCGGCCGTCGCTTTCGCCGGTTAGTAGTTTGTCGCCGGAGAGGACCAGGTGCTTTATTTGATCCAGCGGTGTCGTCCCTTCTTTGTTGAAAATATTAGCTCCGGAAAAAAAGGCCCGGCCGAACAAGGCGACTCCGATTAGCAGGAAAATAATCAAAACCGAAATTGCCGTCTTGATAGCGACCACCAGCTTTTTCTGGCTTTTTATTTTTTTCGGGGGGAAAATTTGGACAGGCTGTCCGGGAGTTTCTTCTGAAGCGAAAATTTCTTCAGCCGGCGCCGCGGCGCTGCGTTCTTCCCACAGGTCTTTTACCTCTTCGGTTTTTCGGTCGACGGCCCTGGTTCGTGGCAAAACTGCCGGGGAGGCCGGGGGTAAAGTTGCGGGTCGGGCCGGAGCCGTTTCCGGAGTAGCTATTTTTGAACGAATCGGTTTTTCTTTTTCTAATTCCGGCGGAACTAAAGAAACCACCTCTTTGGGGTGGTGGGTACGAATAGCCGTGCCTTCTTTTTTTAG
>CALEFQ010000074.1 GCA_937877125.1 uncultured bacterium
GAACAGCGCGGCGCCAAAAACCAGCAGAGCGACCGCCCAGAGAGATGCTTTGGTCTTCATAATTTTTTTGTTTAATTTTTTGTCCTTTACATTATTATACCAGGTTTTGGTGGAAAGGTTAAGGGGGGTGGGGTATAATAGAACTAAGTCAAAAATCAAAAGTCAAAAGTATCTATAAACACACTTTTGACTTTTGACTTTTTACTTTTGACTTAACTTATGAGCCAACGTGTTCATTACGATTACTCTTCCCGCCAGCGGCGCATTATATGGGTCGTGATTTTTGTCTTGGCGGCGGTAGTCGCGACCGGACTGTTCATCTATTTTTCTCGGACGGGCGAGATAGTTATTTCCGCCGATCCGGCCCAGGCTCAAATCAAATTTGGTGACGAGGCCGCGACCGGGGAGCTAGCCAAAAATGATCTGGCGCCCGGCCGCTATGAGGTCGAGGTGAGTCGGGCCGGTTTTGAACCTATCTCGGAAGTGATTGAAATAAAGCGCGGACAAAAAATACAGCGACAGATAATTTTGGCGCCGCAGAATTTTGAATTTTCCCTAGCCTCGACGCCGAAAAAGGCTAACTATAAGTTGGTTTTGCCTGACGGGAGCGAACGGGTGGGACAGACGCCTTTCCGGGAGGTGGTGCGCGCCGGCGAGATAAAAATAGAATTATCCGCTGACGGCTTTCAGACTTTGTCGGAAACTTATTTTCTGGATCAAAATCGCGATTTAAACTTATGGCTCGATAAGCCGGGACAACTATTACACTTACTCTGGCAAGTGCCGTCCGGCGCTTCGCCCAAGGGAGCCGCTTTCACGCCTAACGGCGAGGAAATCTGGGTTTCGCTCCTGATGGGCAAAAAAGCCGGCGCCAATGTTTTTCGCGCGGCTGACGGCGAAAAATTGCAGTCAATCAACCTGGAAGACAACGGCGGGGTAGAAGTGATCTTTAATCGGGCCGGCGATCGGGCTTATGTTTCCCAGATGGAAACGGATACGGTTTATGAGATTGATGTCGCCACGCGGGAAATTTTGCGGTCATTTGCTACCAAAAGCACCTGGTGCAAAATTTTGGAGCTCTCGCCCGACGAGCAAACGCTGTATGTGACCAATTGGTCCGGCAACAATATTTCGGAAATTGATTTGGCGAGCGGGCAAGTGAAGCGCTTGATTCCCACGGTCGGCACGCCGCGCAGTGTTTACGTGACGCGCGACAGCCAATACTTGTATATTGCCGGATTTGACAAGGGAGAATTACAGCGGATTAAAACCGAAGATCTTTCCAGCGAGATTTTATATAAAAGCGGGGGGGCGCTGCGTCACATTGTCGCCGATGAGGAAAAACAAATTCTCTACATTTCCGATATGGCCGAAGCCGCGATCTTCCGCTATCACTTGGATACCGGGGAAATGGAACGCTGGGTCAAAACCGACAGCAATCCTAATACGATCGTGCTTAGCCCGGATAAAAAAGTTCTGTTTGTTTCATGCCGCGGAACCAACGCGGACGAGTCATATTATGTTCCCGGCCCGGATTGGGGTTCGGTGCTGGTGTTTGACACGGCTAGCGGTGAGATGCTGGACGCGATTGTCGGCGGCAACCAGCCGACAGCCCTGGCGCTTTCCGCGGACGGCACCAAGCTGGTCTCCTCAAATTTTCTGGACGGGACGCTGGATCTCTACGCCGTGCCGGATTATGAGACGCTGAAGCAGGGAAATGGCGGGCGGTCGAAAGCATATAAGGCGGAATTAAAAAAATAAGCATCTTGTAGGGGCACTCCCCACACTTAAGCCCATTCGTTTGTAGCTTGAGGGAGGGGATTTGACATAAATACTTTTTCATGTTAAATAGTGTAGTCAATGCCGATTTTCCCTCAGGCATATTTTCCCTAAAATAAGCCTCGGGAAAACCGGCATAAAGTCCGGTCTTCTCCGCTGGCACAGTGCCGCGGATGGTGCGAAAGGAGGGCGATGACAATGAGAAAATTGATCACGTCCATGACTGAAGGACAGAAGAAACAGTACAAACGGTTTGTCGAGGACGCTGCCGACAAGGCGCTGGTCGAAGCCGATCTCGACCAGCATGGTCTCCAGAGCTTCATCGAGAGAGGCGACGAGTTCCAGGAAATGATTCTCTCGGCTGTCCAGGAACTCTCCGTGAGTAAAAAGTACGATAACGAGCAAGTTCCATCAAACTACGCCTATCCGTGGGCGTACAGGGGTCCGAAGCCGATCGCAGATCAGATCAAGTTGCTTGCCGAGATTTTCAATCTCGATCCGTCGCCGGCGCTGACAACCGTTGCCCACCTCCCTGATCTCCACTCATTCGTGCCAAAGAACGCTTGGCCGTGGGTTGACTGGTTCGCGGTTATCTCCGATACCGGATTGATCAAGCTCTTTCCGCAGATTGCGGATCCGGAAGAACGATACGGTGAAGGTGTCCTATTGGTTTTCAGCAAGATAGAGGAGTCTCCGAATTTTTGCTTGAAGACAGGGGAGAACTCGATTACTCGCAGGCATTTGCACAGGCATTTACGGCTTCACGATCGTACGAAGAAGGCGCTTGCTTACATCGCGCAACAGCAGTCGGGCGACATTATGATTATTGCTGCCCAGCTTGGTATGTGTCACCGCGGTCAGTCTATCCGTCGTGCCCGTGAAATTTTCGTAGGGAATGAGTATGGCCTGGGAAGCATCATGGGCAGCTCCATCGCTCTGATTCATCCGGAGCGGTTTACGTGCTCTCAGGTGCTGGGCATGAACCTGGCGGGCGATGAGTATTCTCCGAGTGACTTTGACTATTTCAATTACGCCCCAACACTTGTCACTTACAAAAACGGTCTTTATTATCAACCGGGAGAGATCGATAGCTTCGGTATCCTTTTCGCCTCCGCCACAGCATTCCTCCCGTCTTAGATTTTCGAGGGTTGTCCATTTTACGGATAACCCTCATTCTTTTTTAATTTGACACAATCAGAGATTGATTGTATAAATAAAGAGCTCGTTTTTACCTAAACAGCGAGGCCTAAGGCTGTTTTTTTGATGATATTTTATGAAGCTACGCAATGTCGCCATTATCGCTCATGTCGATCATGGCAAGACAACTTTAGTTGACGCGCTGTTGCGCCAATCCAAGACCAAAATGGACAAAGAACAAGCCCAGGCGACTTGTATTATGGACAG
>CALEFQ010000075.1 GCA_937877125.1 uncultured bacterium
CCACCGAGATCTACACTCTTTCCCTACACGACGCTCTTCCGATCTAAGAAAGGAATGCCCACTAGGAAAAAACTCAGGAGCAGGAACAGCGCCCCGATTCCTATTTTGGAAGGCCAACGAGAGTCCTTGAAAACATAACCAAAAGCCTCGCCGATATTATCAATCATATGATTATTTTATCCTTTCCGATTTTAATATTTGCCATTTAGATAAAGGCTCCAGGCGGTTAACTTCCAAATCAACCACATACTCCCGTTCCTCTCCTGTTTCCGTCACCAAAAGCATCCGGTCTTTTTCTTGGCCGGCCGATACCGACAATTCTAATAACTCGAATCGCTTAACTGTAATCTCGCCTTCGGAATCAAATACTTCAGCCGGCGAAAGCCGTGTCCGCAACTCCGGCGTTAAAAGCTCAACCGCCTGATCCGGCTGGCCCGCCTTGAGAAAATCAGTAAATTTCAGGATCGTGCTCTGCCCGGGCGTGTCTCCCGCCAATTGTTCACGCGTCGGCTGGACGACCAGAATCGAGTTAAAAATCTTAAATTTCGTCTCACGTCCGGCATCATCAGCCGCATACGCCGTCAGTAAATACTGCCCTTCTTTCTCCGGAACCGGAATAACCGTCGCCCAGCGACGCACCGTGCCGGTTTCCTCGGGACTCAATCGATCGGCCGGAAAAGATTCTAACGCTTCCAGGTCATAAGTCGCCAAGGTTTCCCCGCCGCTGGTCGGATTGATCCGCGGCGCGACATCAAGCCAGACCCGGGTCGCTTCCCCTTTAACAAAAACACTGACTACCGGCCGGGAATTAACCGTGGCGAATTTCGGTTCTACCGTCGCCGCTTTAATCCCGACGTTCGGGGCCCGATTTTCCTCGCCGCGATCAAATATTTTCGCGTCAAGCAAAAACCCCAGGCCGATGGCGGCCAAAGTCAAACCCGCGATAAGAAAAATTTTCCCGATCAGTCTCATTTTTCGGCGATGATTTTAATTACTATTTCCCGCTCGCGCGGTCGATTGTCAAATTCCATCAAAACTATCTGCTGCCAAGTCCCTAAAACGACCGAACCATTTTCTACCGGTAAAACCAAACTGGACTTGTACAAGGTCGCCCTTAGATGCGAATAGCCATTACCATCGCCCCCAGCGGCATTATGGGCATAATCAGCCTGCTTCGGTACAAGTTTCTCCGTCAAGACCCGCTGATCCTTAATCAAACCAGGCTCAAATTCAAGAGTGGAAACCGCGGCCGTCGAACCGATGACATTAACCAAAACTAAACCATCAAGCACCCCGGAATTAGCTACCGATTTTTGAACCTGAGCCGAGATATCTACCAGCTCGGGCGATCCCTTGGTTTTAATTCTTAGACGCATCCGCTTTTTCTTTGACTATCATCTTAGCTTCCCTTAATTTCTTCTGTAAAAACTGCTGCAACTTTTCCGCTTCCTGGACCAGCGCCATTCCTTCTTCCACCTGCAAATCAGCGCTTTCCAGCTGCCGCGAGATCGTCTCCATTTTTTCGAAAGCCTCTTTGAAAGATAAATCTACCTTCGCTTTCTTGGCCATATTTTTGGTAACTGCCGAATTATTTATTAAAAACTCCCTTAGTCTATTTCTTGCTTTTGCCTTTTACTTCCGCGAATATGCCGCCGCGGGCCAGTTTAATCTTTAACAGTTCCCCCAGGCGCACTTGGCCGGCACTGCTGACCACTTGGTCCTGGCGATACACAATCCCGTAGCCCCGACGAAGCACGGCGGTCGGACTCAGCGCCAGAATCTTTCGATACATCAAATCAAGTGCCTGACCGCGCTCTCGGATAAAACGGTCATAGCCCAGACGAACCTGTTGCCGTAGGCGCGAAATCCTTTCGGGCAATTCTTTCCAACGGTTTTTCACCTGCGCTATCTTGAAGGCAAACTCATCCAGTTGCCGCGCCAATTCGTCCCGGTGCGGGACTATTTCTTCCGCCGCGTTAGAGGGAGTGGATGAGCGATGGTCCGCCACTAGGTCGGCAATCGTCACGTCCTTTTCATGTCCGACCGCGGACACCACGGGAATCGCCGAAGCGGCAATCGCCCGAGCCACTTTTTCGTCATTGAATCCCCATAAATCCTCCAGCGAGCCCCCGCCCCGGGTCAAAACTATCACTTCGACTTCTTGTTCCGAATTGAACCGGCGAATCGCCTCGGCGATCTGACGGGGAGATTTTTCTCCCTGAACCAAGACATCGCGCAAGATCAGCTGTAAGCCGCTAAACCGATGGGTCAAAACTTTTTTGAAGTCTTTCCAGGCAGCGCCGTCCTTGGATGAAATCACCCCGATTTTTTCCGGGAAACGTGGCAGTCGTTTTTTCCTCTCTTCGGCAAACAGACCTTCCGCCTGGAGTTTTTGTTTCAACTTTTCCAGTTGTTCTTGCAACGTCCCCTGCCCCACGGTTTCGATCGCCTGGACTTTGAGCTGGTAATCACCCCGCTTAGAGTACAAACTGACTTGTCCGAAAACTACGATCGCCTGGCCGTCCGTCAACGCGGCGGTTAATTTACTCAAGACTTCTTCCCGAACAATACAGCGCACCTGGGCGGAATCATCTTTGAGAGTAAAGTAATTATAAACCCAAGACCGCGATTGCTTGAACTCGGAAACTTCGCCCTTGACCCAGACCCAAAACTGTTCCAAAACTGCTTTGGCCTGGTCATTCAACTGCGCGACCGTCAAAATTGACTTCTCGTCTTTCATCATTATCAAAGAGCTTATTATTCGATGGAATCGGACATCAGGGTAAACGCGATTTTTTCACCGAACTCCTCGGCAGCCTCCGCGCCGTCGGCCGTGATTATTTTTCCCTGAGTCTCAATGTTTACCCCGGTAAATTTTGCCCCGGCTTTTTCTAAAACATCTTTTTCGGACGCGAAAGAAGTGGCCCGGATACCCTTAAGCAAGCCTGCTTTAGCTAGAATTGTCGGCGCAATACAGATCGCTCCAATAACTTTCTCCGCCGCCGCGGCCTGCTTGGCCAGATCCAGAGCTTCTGCGTCGTCAAAAAACTTCGCCGCTCCGGCGCCGCCGATAAAAACGATACCGTCGAAATCATCCAGCTTCACGTCCGCCAGCGCGAAATCAGGATCCACCGTCCCGCCGTCGACTCCCTTGGCCGGACCTTTTGTCTTAGAAGCCGTGCTGACCGTGACATCATTGTCAATCAGGGCCGCTTTGACATCGAGGTATTCTTTGTCTTTGTAGCCGTCTTGGGCTACGATGAGTAGTGCTTTAGGCATAGCCATAAAAACCTTCTGCCGGTCGCAAAGAGAGGCAGAATAATAAAGGATTAACTAGGTCCAGTATAGCAAATGTAATAAGCATTTCAATAGTGTGAAATTAGGCTAACGACGATAATCCCAAGACTTAAAAAACCTTGCGAAGCAAGGTTTTTTAAGCCCGGACAAGCCGGGCCCAGTCCCGCACTAAAGTGTTATACTTGATGCGGCGAAACTGTTGGTACAGCAAAATGCTGCGTCGCAGTTCTGCCGAGATTCAAGCAGTCCCAGATTAGTTGAGACCTGAGCACCGTCGTCCAGGCAATAATATAATATATTTTTTGAGGCGTTTTGTCAAGAAAAATTCGTCAAGGTGCCCAGATCAAAAACAGATAAAAAGCATATAGCCCGACCAAAACAAACCCCTGCCAGCGTTCGATAAAACGTGGTTTTCCGATAAACAAAGAAATGAATAGAATCCCCGTCGCTACCAGTGCCGCACCGATATCGAAATCGATTCCCGCCGGCATCGGGAGAGGCTTAATTACAGCGCTCAAACCAAGCACGAATAAAATATTGAAAATATTTGAGCCGACGATATTCCCAATGGCTATTTCGTTTTCTTTTCGCGTCGCCGCCACTACCGAGGTCACTAATTCCGGCAAAGTCGTTCCGATGGCGATAATGCTCAAACCGATAATTTTTTCGCTCCAGCCCCAACTTTCCGCCAGGGCCACCGAACTATTGATGACCAATTGTCCGCCGATAAATAATCCCGCCATTCCTAAGAGCAATTTCCACCACCAGTTATTGACAACTTGGCCGACCGGTTGAAATTTCTTTTGGGCGAGAGCCCGAACGTGATGAGCTTTATGACCGGATCGAATAACATACAGCAAAAAAGCCGTAAAAATCAACAACAAAATAATCCCCTCCGCCCGGGAAATTACCGGCAACTTGTCGGGATTGATCCAAATATCATTGACAAAAAGAACAAACAGCCCCAACGCCAAAAAATAAAACGGGATTTCTCGCCAAATCGTCTGCCGGGGAACCGATAAGGGGTAAATAATAGCCGCTAAACCCAAGATCAAAAGAATATTAGCGATATTACTGCCTAGAATATTGCCGACGGTAATATCCGAAGTGCCCTGCCAGCGCGCGGTCAAATTAATTACCAATTCCGGCGCCGAGGTTCCGAAAGCGACCACGGTCAAGCCGATGACTAATTCCGATAAACCCCATTTTTTGGCCAAAACCACCGCCCCGGTAATCAAAAACTGGGCCCCCTTTATCAAGAGGACTAAACCGCCCCCCAAAAAAATTAGATCCAGCCAGGCGATACTCATTTCGGTTGATCAAATTTTTCTTTTAGTTTGAGATCAGTCGTCTGGACATCGGCCACGTGCTCGATGCCGTCACTAGTTTTATATTTTAGCTGATAATTACCGACAAGCAATTCTGCTTGATAAGAATAGCTCTCGCCCTCCAGCGGCGAGGCCGGAATTTCCTCGAGATATTCCGGGACTAAAGATTGTAAAGACGGGGGAAAAGTCTTTTTTACCTGCGCATAAGCCAGAAGAGCCGAACGAATTTCGGCGATATCCCGATTTATCTTCTGGTCCCGAGAAAGATCTTCCGCCAGGTATTCGCCGGTCCCGGACTCTTTCAAATAGTCGGGACTGCGGCCGCACCCGGACAGAAAAATTGCCAGGCAAAAAAAGAGCGTCAACCAGACAGGCCAAAATTTATCTTTAGAATAGCTGAACGATTTCATAGGCAATGGCTAAAACATACATGAACAAAACTATCCCCTGAACCCAAACCGGAAAATTTATGGAATATTCCGGCGGCCTTTTCCCGGTCACTCGAGCGCGGCGATACATCAGGACATACATTATCCCGGTCAGCCCGCCCGTAATGCTGCCGACAAAACTGATCGTACTGACGAAATTATTGACTCCGAGGCAAAAGAAAACTATCGGGAAAATCAGTGTCAGCAATACCGCCCAGCCGCGCCTGATTTTGAAATCGAACATATACATGTTACGCATGATCAGGCCGAAAATGAAAAAAGACGTGCCGACCGCCAGCAAACCGAAAATCGCCAGGGCCAGCGAAGCAAATGGCGGTAAAAACTGCCGAACCGTCTCGACCGAATCAGGCGCCACCCCAGCCCCGCCCAGCCCCAAAACAGCCACGGTGAAAACGAGATTGATCACGGCCGCAATCACCCCGCCCCAGACAATCGCCGACTTGAGACTGCGCGCCTGACCTTTCAAAATATTATTGATCAGGGCAATTGCCGCTGAGCCGCTCAGAGAGAAGATAATCACGCCAAACGGAAACAATATCTGCGAAAAATCACCAGTCGAGAAATTAGCGACGGAGATTTTTGGGGCGGCTAAAACAAAAATGACCGTCACTAAAACTACAAACAATATAGAGAAAGCCAAATCAGCCTTGGAAACAAAATGCATCCCCATGATGACGAAACAGGCTACGACTCCGAAAAATACAATTCCCCAGATCAGCGGACTCAACGAAGTTTCCGGGCCGAAAACAGCGCGCAGAAAATCACCCCCACCGATAATATAAATCAACAAACCCCCGTAGACGCCCAATAGATTTATCGCCAGCATGAAAACCCGGCCGACTTTGCCCAGGTAAATACCGGCATAACCGGTCGATTCGTGCTGGATGCCTTCGGTCCGGAGCATCACCTCACCGTACATCAGCATAATAATAATGCTGACCGCCGCTAAGATCCCGAAAATCAGCAATGAGGGCCAGAAACCCGCCCGGGCAAAAGCATAAGGTAATGCAAAAATGCCAGCCCCGATAATCGTGCTGACCAAAGTGGCGACGGCAAAGAAGAACTTTTTGTTCTCCATTTTCTTTTCGATTTTACAAGCCTTCGCCCTGAACAACAAAGCCAGAGCAAAGGCCTGGAGCCGTTGGCCGGATTTGAACCGGCGACCACCTCCTTACCATGGAGGTGCTCTACCAACTGAGCTACAACGGCTCGATTACGCCCTGCCGAATCGGCAGACTTCGGTGGGCAGGCCCGAAGGTTGACGCCAAACGATTAACTTCAAAATAATTAAAGACGCTTACTGATTGCCAGACGAAGCTCGGCCAAGCCGAGCGTAGTCTGGAGCCGAGGGCGGGATTTGAACCCGCGACCTGCGCGTTACGAATGCGCTGCTCTACCAACTGAGCTACCTCGGCCCGCCTACGCTAAAGCTTCGTCGGGTAAACTCGAGAAGCACTAGCGCAGAAAAACCAACTGCCTGTCCTCCGGAGCCCGATAGGGCGTAGGAGGAAGCTACCTCGGCCCGCCTACGCCAAGGCTTCGGCGGGTAAACCCAAGAAGCACTAGCGCAGAAAAACCAACTGCCCGCCCTCCGACCAGCCCCTAGGGGTGAAGCCTCGGGCTGGATTTCAGCAACTAACCTGTATTTGCCGAAGACTGGCCTGCCAGCCGAAGCCCGCCGATTCGGCGGGGCGTAGGCTGGAGCGGGATACCAGAATCGAACTGGCGTCTTCGCCTTGGGAAGGCGGTATACTACCACTGTACTAATCCCGCCGAAACCAGTTCTTAGCTTGCTTGATCTCGGTTCAAAGTTTTGCCTCAAAACCAAGATCTATGAGCCGGGAACTAATCCTAAAACCACTGGGAAACTTTAGCACCCTTTTCTTTTTCTTTCAACCAAGAATCAAAATAAGCGAAAAGGATGTGCGCGGCGTCAACCTGCTCGACTGATTCGCCGCTGGCATCCGGTTTCTTTTCTTTGGCATTTACCTTGATGATATGATAGCCGTAATCGGTTTCAATTAAGTCGCTGACCGCGCCCGGCGACAAGGCAAACGCGGCTTCTTCAAATGCCGGAATCATCGTGCCGCGACCAAAGAAACCTAGCTCACCACCTAATTCCGCCGTTTGGGCATCATCGCTGTATTGCTTGGCAAATTCCGGAAAATTGTCGGGATTTTCTTTTACCTGCGGCAAAACTTCTTCGGCGCGCTGGCGGGCAATTGACTTGTATTCGTCAGTTTCCTTTATTTTTTCCTCCAATTTCTTGCGTTCGACATAAGGCCGAATCGCCAGTTGCTTAATCGTCTCTTTGTCACTCCAGCCAAATTGCTGGTCAAAAGCTTTGAGGGCTTCTGATTCCTGTCCGCCCAGCTGCGCCACGTAGTTCTGAAATTCCGCCTCAATATCGCTATCCTTGACGGACACGCCATTTTGCTTAGCCAGCGAACTGATCAAAGCTTCATTCTTGAGTTTCTTTTTGACGTTGTCTTCAATTTCGTCCAACATCGCCTTACCCTCATCGGAAGTGAAATCTGTTTGCAGCTGCGTGCTGAAAAAATGCTTCATCGCCTCAACATGCTGGCGGAAATAATTTAGAGTGACTAATTCGGAGTTCACGTACATCAGCGGGTAAGGAATAATCTTGACCACAGTCTCAAAAGACGGGTTGCCGCTCAATTCCCGGTCCCAGCGTTTTTTGTAAATACCTAGGCCAAAAATGACGACAAAAGCGACGATAGCGATTAGGACAACCGCCACGATCACGCCCAAAAGTTTAGGCCAATTCCGTTTTGAACTAGTCTTCGGCTTAGCCGGTTCCGGGACAGCAGCGGCCGCCGTTTTTTTGGATTCAGATTCCATAATGGTTTTTTAAGGATTTTAGCTATTCCTGGTAAGCGAAAAAATAATTATACCACTTTTTGAAAATCGGCAAATAGGCGGTCGTTTTGGCCTCGGCGGTCGCCGGCGCCAACTCTTCTTCGGTAATCACAATCGCCGAGTCCCTTTCTTCAACAGCCACGACAGTTTCCCCCGACTTTTGCAAACCCAAATTTTCCCGAGCCACTTTTTCCTGATAAGAATCTGTTTTGAGGTAAGCCATCATATCCTGGAGGCGCTGGTTTTCCCGCACCAGCGTTTCCCGTCTTTCTTTCACGGACTTAATCTCTTGGGACACTTCGTACTTTTTGTGAATGACGCGACTAAGAAAATAGGCCATTACTATGAAAATCAAAATTGCCACAACGACAAAAGCCTTGGAGCGCAGGATTCTTTTGAACAAAGGGGGGTCAATTTTTTCCGGAGCCATGGTCTTTAAAATTAGCTTTTTCTCCCGGCTCGGCAACCCGGACCGGAACTTTTTTTTCACTCTTGACCTTTTGGATATAATCTACCAGCTCTTGAGCCGACAGGTTGCCGGCGGCGTTTTCTCGACGGGAGAACTCCTGGACCTTGCTTAGCTTATCCTTGACGATTTCCGGCGTCTCGACCGCTTCGATACAAATCGGCTTCTTCTCGCCTCCCAGATTAACATAAACATTGCCATAACCAAAGAGCGTCGCCAAAAGCCCTTTAATTTCAAAAGTCACTTCGACAATCCATTCGTGCGGAGCTTCCCGCACCCGGCGCAAAAACAAGCCGTGCTGTTCAATGTCGATTATCCGCTGGCTTGTCACCAGCGTCAAATTGAAGTACCATGTAAACCAGGAAATGATCAGCCAGGCCGCGGCCACAACCCACCAGACCACCACCGCAACCGTCAGCCAGGAATACCTGAAAATATAAGGCAAAAAAGGCAGGGTCGCCCCAACAAAGATAATTGTCCGGGCCACCGGCCATAAAAATGACGCCCAGTGCTGTCGGAGCAATAGAATCGGCTCTTCCCCCTCACGTAAATTTTGTTTAAAATAAGAACTCATCTATGAAAAAATCTACTCGAATCATCTGGTGGATCATAACTATTTTCGTCGTCGGCGGCATGATTTTGCTCATGATCGTGCCGGCTTTTCAATAATTACTCGACGGCCCGAGCCTGACGGAAAACTAAATCGCCCCGATAAGCCGGCAAGGTGAGGTCGGCTTTTTTAGTTACCGTGACCTGCGCGTCAGGAAAAACCTGCTTGATTTGTTCCAGTATGCCACCCTCGCGCTGAAGCGAAGTCGCCAGTAAATCGGCGTTACCGATCGCGTCAAAACGATACGGCGGTGTCAGAATCAGGCCGTCCAAAGCAATCTGCAATCCCCGGGGCATAATCGTCGAGCGATAAACTACCCGATTATCATTTAAGGCGACTCCTTCAATGCCGATATTGCGCAAAGTATTAAGCAGATCAAGTAATTGGACATCCAAGACCGGTCCCTCGACCACCAAAGAGACCCCGGGACCAGAAACTGATTCTAGCCCGGAGATCTTTTGATACTGCGCCAGAGAGGACTCCAGCACATCCGTGCCCGGCAAGCGATACTGCAAGGCCTCTTGATAATCTCGTTGCTTCTGCTCCAGTTTCGAAACTTCCTGCCGCAAACTCATATTGCTTTCCGCCAGGATGCTGACCTCCAAGCCCAGGTTCTTTTGCTGATCAGGATCAGTAATCTCTTTGACCTTGTCAGTTGAGAAAAGCTGACCGACTATTAAAAAACCGGCTACAATCGCGATCACAAAAGTAATTAGCGACGGCGTCGACGGTCTTTTGATTTGGCGCGGGTCAAATTTCATAAGTGCCCAAGAAGGGATTCAAGCGGAGATCGTCTTTTTTTTCTACTTCGAAAATCAGGTTGTAATCCTTCCGGCGGCGATGCAAATCAATTAGGCGACCTGGATCTTCCATAAAACGAGCCAAAGTGGCCGATTCACCGATAGCCTTGATCACCAACGGCGTGCCGACATGGGACTCATTAATCAGGATGGTATTGACGATACAATTGATCGAGGTGGTCCCGACAATCCGTTCATCATTAATTGAAATCGCTTCCGCCCCGGCCGCCCAAAGCATATTTACGGTATCCAAAATATCGGTGGAGTGAATAATCGCGTCATTTTTGAAATCGTTACGGTCTTTCAAGCCTTCATATTTACCGTCATCCAAAGTCACTTCAACACCAGCGCCGGCCACCGCTGTCAAGCCGACAATCATCTTGTATTTCTGTAATTCAGCCGATAGATCTTTGGAGGTCGTCCGGCGCTCTTCAACCTGTTTTTCTTCCGACCGAACTTCCTCGCGGAGCTGTCCGATCCGCTGACGCAGCTCTTTTTGTTCTTCCGTCATCGATTGAACCGTCCGTTCCAGCTCCAGCGACGCGCGCACCGGGTCGGTGGAACGCGGATTGACCTTGGTGGAAATTATCTGCACCGCGATGAAACCACCCACAACAATACCAATCACTAGAAAAATGATCGTATAGAGAAAGGCATACGAGCGTTGGGGAGGCTGATTTTCCATGTTGTTACTGTCTTTATTATAAAAAAAAAGCCGTAAAAAGGCAATGCTAATTAACTTCATCCGAGCCCAAGTCAATTTTACCCTTTGGTCTTTTATTTAAGCCCAAAAACTGCGCCGTAATTAGTCCCGGCGCAGGACGGCCAAAAACACTTCTTGCGGCACCGAAACCGTCCCGATGGTTTTCATTTTTTTCTTTCCTTTTTTCTGTTTTTCCAGCAATTTAGCTTTACGGGTAACGTCGCCTCCGTAGAGATATCCGACCACGTCCTTGCGATAGGCCGGAATAGTTTCTCGAGCCAAAACATCCCCTCCGACCGCCGCCTGGATCGGCACGGGAATCTGGTGCTTAGGAATCAGATCTTTCAGTTTTTTGACGATCGAGCGCCCGATCAGCGCCGTTTCGGAACGATGCACGATCGTCGTTAACGCTTCAAATTTTTCCTTATTGATCAGAATGTCCAGCCGGACTAGATCCGCCGGACGATAATCAGCCAAGTCATAATTGAGCGATGCGTATCCCGAGCTGACACTTTTTAATTTGTCGTAAAAATCAACAATCAAATTAAACAAGGGCATTTCATATTTTAGGATCGCCCGATCTTCGCCGAGATATTCAGTATTTTGGTAAACGCCCCGTCGGGCTTCCGCCAATTCCATCACTTTACCCAAGCAATCTTTAGGCGTGATAATCTCCACTTTGGCCCAAGGTTCTAGAATCCGCTGGTATTGAGAAGGTAATTTGGCGGGCGCCGTAATTATTTCTGATTCGCCCCGCCCGTTGATAATCCGATAAACAACGCTGGGCGAAGTCACGACGACATTTAAATCGTATTCGCGCTGCAGGCGTTCCTGAAATATCTCCAAATGCAACAGGCCGAGAAAACCGCAGCGATAACCGAACCCGAGCGGGCCGCCCTGATCAGGTTCATAAACCAGCGCCGCGTCATTTAATTTCAACTTGCCGACGGAATCTTTCAGGAGAGGATAATCATCCGCGTCCACCGGATACACTCCGGCGTAAACCACCGGCCTGGGCTCTTTATATCCCGGCAGCGGCTTTATTTCTTCCTTGTCTTTTACCTTTTGCTTTTTGCCTTTTGCCTTATTGGTGACCGTGTCCCCCACCCGCACCCCCGAGAGATCTTTCAACCCCGTGTCGATAAAACCAACCTCGCCCGTATCCAATTGTCCAGTTGAAAGCAGCTGAGGCTTGAAAACGCCCACATCCAGAACCTCGCCGGTTCGGCCGGTCGCCAAGAAATAAAGCGGGTCGCCTTTCTTGACGGAACCGTCCACGATCCGGACATAAGCCTGCACGCCGCGATAAGAATCATACCGTGAATCAAAGATCAGGGCTCGGAGCGGCCGGAGACTCTCCCCCCGGGGCGCGGGAACTCGTTCAATCACCGCCTTAATAATTTCCGGAATGCCGGCGCCGGTTTTAGCCGAGGCCAAAATAATTTCATTCTCGCGGATACCCAGCATAGAAGTCAATTCGCGAGCCACTCGCGCCGGATCAGCATTGGGCAAGTCAATTTTATTGATAACCGGAATGATCGCTAAATTCTGATCCAAGGCCAAATAGATATTGGCCAGGGTCTGGGCCTGGATTCCCTGGGTGGCATCCACCACCAAAATGGCGCCTTCGCAAGCCGCCAGGGAGCGGGAAACTTCATAGGTAAAATCCACGTGCCCGGGCGTGTCGATCAGGTTTAAAATGTAAGCTTCCTTCGGATAAACCGTCGTGCTCTTTCCGGATTTTAGATCGTGACCTCCAAAATTCATGGTGACCGGCTGCAGTTTTATGGTTATGCCTCGCTCTCGCTCCAAATCCATCTGATCCAAAAGCTGTTCTTGCATTTCCCGCTTGGCGACTGTTTCGGTGTATTCCAAGAGACGGTCGGCCAAGGTGGATTTGCCGTGGTCGATATGCGCGATAATGCAAAAATTACGAATTAAGGAAAGCCGGTCAGGCATGAACTATTTGCATAAGCTAATGAAGTTTTTTTATCGGACGACGCCAGAAGACAAGACGCCGGACTAAGCCGCGCATCAAATCCATTTCTTCTATTTTCAGCAGCCAGCCGATAAATAAATAAGCCGCTATGCCGACGACCCCGGCCAAAACAGCCTGCGCCAACACGCCCCAGAATGTCTGCATATCAACCAGATTAGCGACTAATCCCTTGATCCCCGGAATAATATTAAAAGTAGTGGCCTCGTGATCGATGGCAATCCCCTGGACAACCAGGGCCATAACCAAAGAGGCAATGATCACCTTGAGCGTCGAAGCAATTATCCGGGCGTCTTCCAAGCCGCCCATTTTGACATGCAAAACCAGCAGTAAGGTTATCATATTGATGAAACTGGAGACTGAAAAAGCCAGCGCGATACCCGCGACCCCCATTGACTGGACCAGGCAGAGCGCCAAAGCGATATTTATGGCCATACTAATAATGCTGACTACCACCGGCGTAACGGTATTTTGGATCGCGTAAAAAGCCTTAGCCAGCAGCGGGACCAAGCTTTGGGCAAACAAGCTGATGACAAAATACCCCAATGTGGACGCGGTCAGGATGGTAGCCTCCCAATCGAACTGCCCTGCTCCCAAGATAATCCGAACAATTTGAGCCCGTAATAAAAGCATTAGAATCGAGGCCGGCACAATCAGAAAGATGATCTGACGAATCGTCCGCGCCAAGGTTGAAACATATTCCGCCCGGTTTTGGGCCGAAGCGGCCGCCGCTAAAACAGGGAAAGCCGTAGTTGAGAGAGAGACTCCGATCACGCTGTAGGGCAAGCTTTGTAAATTATTGGCAAAGTTATAAATTGACACGGCGCCCAACGCCACCGTGGTCGCAATCGAAGTGCTGACGAAAAGATTTATCTGATAGACAGCCAGCCCCAGAGTGCGCGGCGCCATCAGTTTCAGAACATGACGCAGCGTCTTGTCTTTCCAATCGACCCAAAACCGGTAGCGGTAACCCAGTTTCATTATGCTCGGCACCTGGATTAGCCAATGAAAAAGCGAACCGGCAATCACCCCGACAGCCACGCCGTAAATTCCCCAATAAGGCACCAGTAAAATCGTCCCGGCAATAATAGCCAGGTTGTAAACAATCGGGGTCAGGGAATAAACAAAAAACTTTTTATAGGAATTAAGGATGCCGCTGGCGATATTACTGATTCCGAAAAAAATCGGGCTTAACAGCATCAAGCGCGTCAAATTGAGAGTCAAGTCGCGCGTCGCTTGGTCCATCCCCGGTCCCAGTAGCGGCATTAGCCAGGGGGCGATCAGAAAAACTATCCCCGCGATCAAAACGAGACCCAACATCAAGACATTGGCTAGGTTATTAGCCAGACGGAAAGCGCCGGCCGGATTTTTTTTGACCAAAAAATCAGTGAACAGCGGAATAAAAGCGCTGGAAACCGCCCCGACGACAATCAAATTGAAAATAGTATCAGGGATCCGGAACGCCGCGAAATAAGCATCTAACTCGCTGCCGGCGCCGAAAGTCGTGGAAAACAGACGATCCCGGTAGATACCTAAAAGCCGGCTGGCCAAGGCAGTCACGCCGATCAAGATCGCGCCTGAAATAATTATTTTTCGGTTGGCATCAGCCATAGATTATTTCCTTTCCCAGACGGCCGAAACCACGATGTCACCCAAAGGACGTTCGGCTATCCAATCAAGCTCTCTAAAACCGTTGTTAACCAGTGCATTGCGGCCCTCCTGCCAGGATAATTTAAGCTCGGGCGGAAAATAAACTTGTCCGGAAACACGGGCCGTATGCTTGCCGGGCTGGACCTGAATCAATGAGGTCAAACCGGCCGCCTGGTTGAATAAGCCACCAAGCGAAACAGCCCGCGGGAGATCATAAACCACCCGCGACGTTTTAGTCATCCCCGGTTCCAGGCTTTGCCAGTATCCAACCACCTTTTTCCCCTCTTCTTGGGTCAGCCAAACCTGGCCGTTGTATCTGGTTTCGACTGAATTCTCGATATCGGCCACGAGCGGATCCGGGCGAGATCCGGCCGGTGCCGGATGTTGCGTTGGGAACGGGGTCTCAAACCCGACTACCTCTCGGACTTCCGCTTCGGCCGGCAGAACTACGCGAACCCAGCTGACATTCTTGATCGACGATAGCTGGTCTTGGGGCTTGTGAGTCCGGGTAATTTCCACCTGGTTTTTTATCGTTCCGTTCAGATCCAGGCTGGAAACTTGACGAATTTCTTCAGAAATATCCCGATCGGTTTTACCGCCACCGATATTATAGGAATAGACCGCCAAATAATTGTCGGCGTCCTTAAGCTCTCCGGCCGCGTTATTTTGGTAAGCAAATTCCTGGAGTTGGGCGTCAGAGAAATAAAGCATTATTTTTTTCTCGCTTAGCGCAGTATTCAAAACCTCCAGCATTGACAGCCAGTTATTATCCTTTTGAGTCAGTAATTTAGAAAGAAGATTATTGAAAAATGTCTCGACGATTTTTTTAGGCTGGTTCGTCAAACGAGCCTCTTTTGATTCAACCTCATTTTCAATAGTGGACAGATAGTTTTCCTGGGTAATCGCTAAATTATATTGAGGCAAGGCAATCGGCCCGGTGACTTTGAGCAAATCAGGAATAATTTCCGAGCTGACGGTAAAAACGCCGTCGACCGTGGTGCCGACATCGGACAATTGGTAATACTCCATGGCTTTTTGGGCCGTGGTGCGGTAATCAAGAAACCAGCCGGCCGCGTCCTGGATTTCAAAATTTCCGGTAATCAGCTGTAATTGTTTAGGCGGAGCCACGGCTTCCTGGCTTTGCCCTCTAATTTCATAGATATCATGGAATTCCAATTTTTTAATCCGACCGCCCTCACAATCAAGCAGAAGATAACTGCCCGGGAAGCCGCCGAGCGCGCCCCGCGCCTCGTCGCTGTTAGCCAAAAGCACTAAATAGCGCTTCGGGCTATCCACTCCTAAAATCCCGGCTAGTTGTTGTGACGATTTCAGAAAATAGTCGGTCGCCCCCTGCATGACCTGAACAATTTCCTTAGCCTCATTGAAGTCATCATGGAAATTAGCCGGCAAACTGCTTAATGATACTTGCTCTAAATTCTTCTCGGCTTTTGATAGACTGTCGGAAACAATATCAAAATCAGTCCGGCTCGCCGACAAGGCCTCCCCCAAATTGTGCCCGTCGGCCGAAGCCGAAAAAATACTGCCCAAATCCTTGAAACGACTAAGCCCAGTAGTGAAACTTTCACCGGCGCGAGATAATTCCTGCCCTGCCTCAACCAACAAAACTGCCGAGCGCCCTTTCGGGACCAAGCGTAAAAGCTGGGAGGTCAACGCCCCGATGCCGGCAATATCTTCTTTTGCCCCGTTGAAGTATTGAGCGCTCCGCTCAAAATCGCTAATCGCCTGAACAAATTTTTGTTGTTTTATATTAGCCGCCGCCGTTTTCAAACTGCCCGCCGCCGCCGAAGCCTTGGCTAGAATCACGCCCTGGGAATCCAGGGTTCGCTGCAAAGCGGCCGAAGCGCCGATGGATCCGGCTAACAGGAATATTAGAACGGCAAAAACCGTCAGGGAACGCCAGGCCCGCCGGCGCGGCGATCGGGCGGCCACGATAATCTGCCGTTGCAGGGACCAAAAACCGTCCACTGCTTCAAAACGGCGCCGGGATTTAGCGTCCGGCCCGGTCTCCGCCGGGGTCAAAAAATTAAAACCAGGCGCGCGCGACGTCTCCAGGGCGGAATCGTCAGCCGGACGCGACCAAGACGAGACGGAAGACTCCGATTCCGCGACTTCGAATACTTCTTCCGGGAAAATTTGTTCTCCCGCCGGGTTCTCGAGCCGGTCAGCCGGCGCCTGGCGAGTCGCTGGCAAAATTGGATTCTCTTTCCGAGGCTGATCAGGCGGATTATTTTCCAGGAAATTGATTTCAACCGACCACGCCGGTTCCGGCACGCTCATCGCCTCCGACTCTAAATTATCCGGCTGCTCGACTAATCGCTCCCGGCGCAAATCAAGCAAATGTCGCGCGGCCTCCCTCAATTTCTTCCGCTGTTGTATTTCTCTTTTTTGCTCAAGCGCCCGTTGCTTGGCCGTCAATTTAGGCAAATCAATTACGCCGACGGACTGGGCCATGATATTCTCACGACGTTTCTTTTCCAAGTCGCGCAAATTTAAACAATCCTGTCTTGGCTTGGCAGTTTTTTTCGTCCGGACTCGTATTTTTTTAGGTTTTACGCCCATTTATAGCTTGTTGATAAACCGCCAACGTCAATTTGGCCGTCTGAATCCAATCAAAACGTTTGGTATTCGCCATGCCTCGTTCGATCAATCGGTGCCGCAAATTATCGTCGGCCACCACCCGTTCAATCTGGCGCGCCATCTGTGAGACGTCATAAGGATCAAAATAAACGGCTCCCTCCCCGCCGATTTCCGGCAAGGGCGGCGCTTGCGAAGCTAGGACCGGCAAGCCCGCCATCTGAGCTTCTAATAGAGGCAGGCCGAAACCCTCGGACAGAGACGGAAAAACATACGCGACCGCCAAACGGTATAACAGGGCCAAATCCTCATCAGGAACAAAACCTGGCAAGATTACGCGGTCAGTTAATTTTTTTTCTCGGGCAACTCGGGCCAAACGGTCATAAAAAACGGATCGAGCGCAGGGATTGACCAAGTTGATTGACGGCGTGACCAGTTGCAAAGCCGAGAGCAGACGATCTAAGTTTTTATAAGGATAAGCGTTGCCGACATACAGCAAAAACGGGAATGACAACTTGTATTTCTTAGTCAAACGATCGCGCTGTTCTGGAGTTACCTGGAGCGAGCGATAACGGGCAAAACGCTGGTCGGCCGCCTCGTAAGTCACAACAATCTTTTCGCCCGGAACACGGTAGCGATCAATAATCTTTTGGCGGGAAGCTCCAGAAGGAGTCACGATCCGGCGGGAACCGAGAATCGCATGTCGGGAAACCCAGGCATAAGCCCGGTGCTTCAAAGCATAGACTGCGCGGGAACGCGTCGTTGATTCCTTCCCCTTGAATTCATCCTTGATCAAATCATGAATCGTCACGACAAAAGGGCGGCAATAAGCAATCGGAACATTGAAATGGCAAAAATGCACCAGGTCGGGCTTAAGACGGCGCAGGATTTTGAGCAGGCCGACTTGCTCCTGAAAAGTATACCAGAGAAAATCCGCCTCAACGACCCGGAAATTATTGGCACGCGGGCGATAATAATCCAAAGCGTCCCGGCGGACCAAGACCAGATACTGGTTATCATGATCGATTTTTTCCAACGCTCGCAATAATTCCTCGGTATAGCGACCAAGACCGGTTTGTTGAGGACCCATGAAGCGAGCGTCAACCACGATGCGCATAATTTGTATTTAGAATATTATGGTCGGCGCCGAGCCGCCTCCGCCAGAACTTCAAAAGTCCCTTGCGCCGTCTTGTCCCAGGAAAATTTCTGAACCCGCTGCCAGCCGCGCCGAATCAAAGTCGTCCTCAGCATCGGATCAGTTTGGATCTTCACGATCGCGGCAGCGATTTCCGCCGGATTGTACGGATCAATCAACAGGGCGGCGTCAGCGACGACTTCCGGCAAAGAAGATAACGCCGAAGTGATCACCGGAGTTCCGACGCTCATGGCCTCCAAGGGAGGGAAACCGAATCCTTCATAAAAAGAAGGAAATACCAATAAATCAGCTAGCGAAAACAAGGCCAGCTTATCTGACTGTTCGACAAAACCGATTCGCCGGATTGACCCAGAAACACGAGAATCTTCAACCGCTTGGCGCCAATCATTTTCCAGCCAGCCGGCTGATCCGGCAATCACGAGCGGCGTTTTTATTTTACCACAAACACAGCACTTCTCAAAGGCCTTAATTACGCCAATCACATTTTTGCGCGGCTCGGTCGTCCCGAAGAAAAGGATGAACTGATCGGGCAGATGATACTTGTTCTTGACTATTTTCGCTTGGGCCACCAGGCTAGCATCGGGCAAATTTATTCCGGAAGGCACCACCCGAATCACCCCCGGCGGCAAGTGATACTGGGCCACCAAGTCATCCTTGGTAAACTGCGAGACCGCAATGATCAAAGAAGACCGGCGCGCGCAAAAGCGCGGATTGACCAAATAATGCCAGGCCTTCTTTTTGAAAGACAAGAACTCCGGATGGTATTTGAAAGACAGGTCATGGAAGGTTGTCACTACGGGACAAGCCGGCGACACGGCGCCAAAAATAATATTCGGATAAAAAAAGACATCGCACCCGCCCATCATTTGGTCGATGAACGGCCGATGCCCGAACTTAAACGACAAATTCAGGATTTTATTCGGATGGCGAAAACGAAAAACAGTCACATTAGGATACGCGCCCAGCTCATTCAGGACAGCCGTGGATCCGTGGCGAAAATTTGCGAAAAGCTTGAAAACCTGATCGGGATAAAGCCGAAACAGATGGTGGAGCAAGTTCAAAGCATATTCTTCAACTCCAGTACGCTTCC
>CALEFQ010000076.1 GCA_937877125.1 uncultured bacterium
CGATCACTCCCAGCTCACAATCCAGGCGCTTTTTTTCGGAAGCATTGGGCTCGCGCTTTAAGCGCTGCTTGATCCCGTCATAAGTTAGTTTTCTGAGATAGCCGGGTAAGTTTTCGCCTTGAGGGATTTTCGCTTCCGGCAGGATCAGGCCGGTTTTTTCAAATTCGACGTTGCACTGTTCGGCAATTTTCACGGTATTGGCCAGCGCTTCCGGCACCGCGGCGAAATTTTTGGCCATCTCTTCCGGGGAGGCGAAGTGAAAATCATCGCCGGACATTTTAAGGCCGCGATCGGCGTCGTTTAGCGTGCTTTTGCTCTGCAGGCAGAGCAAAATGTCCTGGGCCGTCGCGTCGGCCCGTTCGACGTAGTGGACGTCATTAGTGGCCACCAGGCCGATACCGAGTTTCTTGCTTAGGGTGATCAGCCGGGTGTTAGTCACGGCTTGCTTGGGCACTTCGGTATGGTGCTGGAGTTCCAGGTAAAAATTGCCCGGCCCGAAGATCGACAGGTACTTTTTCGCTTTAGCTTCGGCCTTAGGCAGATCGTCGATCGAGGCGTAGTAAGCGATTTCTCCTTTCAGGCAGGCCGACAGGGCAATCAGTCCGTCGGCGTGTTTTTGCAAAAAATCCAAATCAACCCGTGGTTTATAATAAAAACCTTTGAGGTGGGCGGCGGACGTAATCTGAATTAAGTTTTTGTATCCTTGGAGGTTCTTGGCCAGGAGCACCAGGTGAAACGGGCGGCGATCGTCTTTACTGCCGCGGTTTGACATCCCGTTCGGCGCAATATAAGTTTCGATCCCGATAATCGGCTTGATTCCAGCCTTCTTGGCTGCGAAAAAAAATTTGGCGGCGCCGTAAAGCGAACCGTGGTCGGTTAGGGCCAGGGCGGGCATATTAAAAGACTTGGCCTTGGCGATCAGGTCGTCGAGTTTGGCCAAGCCGTCGAGCAGGGAATACTCTGAATGGACGTGGAGGTGGACGAACGGAGGCATAAAACAAGTAACAAGTAACAGGTAACAAGTAACAAAATCTCGTTTTTGCTTGTTACCTGTAGCCTGTCTCCATTAGTTCTGGTTCTTGTATTTTAGCGGGAAAAAATGTGTCTGGCAATGGGGTAGCTTTGATAAAAAACACTTCTTTCTGGGGAAGGGCGCTCGTGTTCACCTTTGGCGTCTGGCCGTGTTTTTGAGGGCGTTTACTGTATTATAAAACAAAATTCCGCGTGAGAGGCGGAATTTTGTAAAACGGCTAAGATTTCTTGAATTCTCTCTCGGCGGCTTTCACGGCTCGGGTAGCTTTCTGCTTGAACTCGACGGCTTCTTCTTTGGCGGTGTCGATCCCTTCCAAAACTTTATCTTTGGCGAACATCGCTTTTGCCTTGATGAATTTCCGGGTTTCTTTGCCGGATTGGGGAGCGTAGAGGAGACCGAGCGCGCCGCCGACCAGTAAGCCAAACAGCATGCCGCTCATGAAACTGCCTGAGTTGTTGCAATCGGACATATTTGTTTATAAATTAATGATATTTAAAGTATTTGGTTATTTTTTCTTTTCGGCCATTATTTCCGCCTCTTCTTCGATATCTTCATCATCAACGTCAGTTTTGGCCGAAGCGGACATTTCTTTGAATTTTTGGACAATAGTTTGCGCCATGCGAATCCCGCGAATCATGCCGTCCATCGGTTTGTTGAGGGCGTCAGCGGCGGTTTGGATCGTGTGGCTGACTGATTTCACCGCCTGCGTGGCCGCAGTAACGGCGCCGTCTATTTTGGCCATTTCTTCATTGGCTTGCTTCATTGTTTGCCGGGTTTCTTTGGCCGCTTGTCCCATTTGGTATAAGGAATAAACGGCAAAGCCGGTTAGCAGACCGACACAAATAGTTATGGCGATGTAAAGCACCGAGAGAATAGCTTCCATATTATTTGTATTTATTTAGTGATAAAAACATTATAGCATATTTGGCCGAGAAGAACAATAAGTGAATAACTTTTTCTTGACCAAAATCAGTAATGATCGACTTGGTGCCGGGTGAAATGTCCTGACAAGTGCCTTGCTGGTCGGTCGAAAAACTGTTATAATTATAATCGATATGAAAACTGTTTTCCCAAACAAAAAAACAGATCCGGAAAAGCCGGTGGCCTTGCATCCCGAGGTTGATAAAGAAATCAACCGCCAGATTTTCATGGTCCGCTACGGTCAGCAGTTGAAACTATGGATTATCATCCTGGTTTGTTTGGCGTTGGGCGGTTTGGCGGCGTATATAATTTATCGGGTAGTGGTGCCGCCGCCCGAATGTACCTTGGACGACCATTGCCAGTCGGGCTATTATTGCCACGAAAATAAATGCGTGGCCATTCCCCAGGAGCATCCGCCCGTGGATTTGAAGATGCAGGTGACCGGCTCTTATGTTTTCCCGTCGGCGGGAAACAAGGCTGACGTTTTAGCCGTTGTCCGAAATCCCAGTTCCAGCTGGGGGATCAGGGAGTTTAGTTATACCTTTGTCATTCGCGACGGCGCCAACCAAGAGGTCGGGCGCTTCCAGGGGAAGTCTTACATTTTGCCTGGGGAGGAAAAGTACTTAATTAAGGTCGGCCAGCCGGTCAGCGGGCCGGGCCAGCAAGTGGATGTCCTGATCGAACCCGAAGTCTGGATAAAATCTCCGGAAATCCAGCCGCCGAACATCGACGTTAAAAACATAAATTTCTCTTCTAGCGCGCCTTTAGGGCAAGCGATGCTGGACGGACGCCTGATTAATTCCAGCGCCTACAGCTTCGAGGAAGTGGAGGTGACCGCGGTTTTGCGGGGTTCAGATGACAAACCGGTGGGAGTCAATTATACTACTCTCAATGCCCTGTTGGCGGGGGAAGAGCGCGATTTTCGCCTCATCTGGTTTACTCCGGTAGCCGGCGGAGTCGCGTCGCAAAGTGTCAAAGTTGAAGCAAATGTTTATGATACGAGGAATTTTCTGCTTCAAATGGAAACCGAGCCTCAAAAGTTTCAACAATACAACGAACCTGCCGCCAACGAATCGTGAGTAATCATCTTTGATCGGGTCTTATGATTTTACCTCGTTGGCTTATCAAAATTGACTGGCAAATTCTGATACCAGTTTTTTTGTTGCTCGCGCTCGGCGTTCTGATGATTTACAGCGCGACTCTGGGAGAAATCGCCGCCGACCGCAACAATACCTATCGGCAGCTTATTTATATTGCCGTGGGACTAGGTTTTATGCTGGTGATCGGGTTTTTTGATTACCGAGTATTCAAAAATTATTCCCGGTGGTTTTACGCGCTGATGATCATTAGCTTAATCGCTGTTTTGTTTCTCGGAACGCCGATCCGGGGAACGCGCGGCTGGTTTGAATTGGGCATTTTCAATTTACAGCCCTCGGAATTGGCCAAGTTTTTTTGCATTATCGCCCTGGCCAAATACTTTTCGAAAAACGCTGACGAGATGACCCGCTTCCGCCATATTTTGCAATCGGGGCTCTTAATCCTGATTCCGGTGCTTCTCATTATGGCCGAACCTGATTTCGGCTCGGCCATGGTTATTGTTTTAGTCTGGGGCGGTATGATCCTCTTGACCCGGGTCCGCTGGTGGCATCTCGGCGTGTTGGCCGGGGCCATGGCGGGATTGGTCGCGGCCAGCTGGCGTTTTTTCTTAAGGGATTACCAAAAAGAGCGCATTAGGGTTTTTCTTAACCCAGCCTTAGATCCGCTCGGGCGTGGGTATAATGTCACCCAGGCTAAAATTGCCATCGGTTCCGGCGGCTGGTTCGGCCGGGGACTGGGGCACGGTTCTCAGAGCCAGCTGAATTTCTTGCCGGAGCAGCATACTGATTTTATTTTTGCGGTTTTGTGTGAAGAGCTGGGATTTTTCGGCGGCGCTTTTATGATCGCTTTGTTCGGTTTTTTGTTTTACCGGCTTTTCCGGATTGGCCGGCAGGCCAAAGATCGTTTCGGCATGTTTCTGGTCGGCGGCGTCACCATCTTGATTTTGGTCCAAGTTTTGATCAATGTCGGCATGAATGTCGGTTTGTTGCCCGTGGCCGGCATTCCTTTGCCTTTCCTAAGTTTCGGCGGCAGTTCAATTATAACTTTATTGCTTTGTGTTGGTCTGGTTCTTTCGGTCAGTTATCGTTCGCCGGGAAAATATAAGCCGGCTATCGGCTGAGGCACGATTGTTTTGTCGTTTATAATGTCCTGTTGACAAAAACAATTTTATATTGTAGAAATAGGGGAGGTTAAGTCGGTTTTTGGGTCACAATATTCAGGAGGTGCGTTATGAGTCGTTCTTTGAAAATCTTTGTGGCGTGTTTCCTCGGCGGATTGACCGGGGCGCTGATTGCCTTAAATTTAAGCCCGATCCTGTGGTGGCTGGGTTTGATCGTCGGCGGCACCGTCGGTTATTTCACGTTTGAATTCAGGCTCGTGATCCGGGCGGTCCAGGCGGCCTGGAAACAGGTAACCGGTTGGAAGTTACCTGCTGTCAGGAGTTTGATACGAAGTCTTATCTACCATCTTCTGGCTATTATTTGCAGCCTGATGATGTTGTTCGATGTTCTGTTTCCGGTTAGTCTGATTCTTCCACAGCCAGGCTCGCATTCAGTTCCAGACCCTTTTGGTTTTGCGCGGGGAGTAGGTGGTATGGCACTCGGGTTCCTTTTGGGTTTTGCTGCTTGCGGTCTCGTCGTGAAAAATGGTAGATTCGATGGTGAACAGAGTATAAAAGGTGCTCTCCGACTATTTCTGTACCTGAATCCGCTATCCTTTTTCGTGTTCTGGCCGCTCTGGTTGATCTGGCAAGGGCTTCGCTTCGCGCCGCATTATCCGCGCTGGGTGTATCAGGGAACCTGTTGGTTCTGGGGCAAGGTTGCCTGGTTCGTCAAACTGGTTTTTGTTCAGATACATAGCGACGTCAGGTTGCTCTGTTTTCTGGACTCGGCACTTGGTGCCGGTATCGGCTACTTTGCCGGGGACCCGTTGATGGGCGGAATCGCCGGCGGCCTGCTCGGCGTTTTAAATTTCGAGCTCGTCTCGAAACGCTGGTTGAAACTGGTTCCGATCAAAGTTGATTGATGATTTAGCTCTCTGTCGAGACAGAGAGCTTTTTTATTTGGTTTTTTCCACTTGACCGAGAGCCCTTTTGGGTGTATAATTAGCTTATTAAGATAAGTTTATTGTCATGATGCACTTGCCCCACCAGGGAAATGAGGGTGAAGTCAAGCTGGTTTCTGCCTGTCCGCTTTGTCGTAAACAATACACTCTGGATGACGCCTACATTGTGGATGAGCAACGCGGGGTTTATCTTTTGCATACCAATTGCCGAAATTGCGGCAGTTCCATCGTGGCGACTTTGGTGGCCGGGCGTCACGCCGTCAGCTCGATGGGCTTGGTCACGGATTTGACCAGTGAAGACGTGCTCAAGTTCAAGGACAAATCGGAAATCAGCTGTGACGATGTCATTGATTTTCACGCGTTACTGCACGGTTTGCCGGCCTAGTTGACAGTTTATCTAAGACTGGTATAATTTCACAAGGTCTTTAAGACGTTGTATTTTTTTATCCAAAATTTATATGAAAACCTATTCTTTAGCCGCGGTCACTCGGGATAACGTCAAAACTAAGCTGCCGGTATTGCGCCGCTCGGGAAAGATTCCGGCGGTTCTCTACGGTCACGATATCAAGAATGAAACCCTGCTGATTGACCGGGCCGCTTTCATTAAGGTTTTTGCCGAGGCAGGTACCAGTAATCTAATGGATCTGGCTATCGGCCAGGAAAAACCGCGTCGCGTGCTGGTGTCCGATATCCAATACGACCCGCTGACGGACAAGCCGATTCATGTTGATTTTTACCAGGTCCGCATGGACGAAGAGATAGAGGCGGAAGTCGAAGTGGAATACGTCGGCATTTCTCCGGCTGTTAAGGAGCAGGGCGGTGTTTTGGTTAAAAACTTCGACAAAATCAAGGTCAAATGTTTGCCAGGCGACTTACCCTCTGAGATCACAATTGATATTTCGGGACTTAAGACCTTTGATGACGCCGTAAAAATTTCCGACCTAAAAATTTCTGATAAGGTCCAGGTTTTGCACGAGCCCAATGTCGTACTGACGACAGTTACGCCGCCGCGCTCCGAGGAAGAATTGAAACAACTCGAAGAAGAAGTGACGGAAGATGTGGAAGCCGTAGAAGGCGTTAAGAAGGAGGAACCGGCTGAAGGCGAAGCGGGCAAAGAGTCGGCTAAGGAAGGCGAGAAAAAGGAAGAAGCGAAGCCGGCTGATAAAAAAGCCGAAGAAAAAGGCGATAAGAAATAATAAATTCGCGGCGCGGCTGTCTTGGCTCGCCGAACCGAAAATCAAAACCGCCCTCTTTATCAGGGCGGTTTTTGATTTCCGGTATAACTGGCTTAGTAGTAGTAGGGGACAGTAGTGACAGCAGCGGTGGCTAAGACGACGACAAGGATGATGATTAGGGCGGCGATGGCAATACCGATGAAGGCCAGTACAATCCCCGCAATGGCCATGCCGCGGCCGCCGACGCTCGGGTCAGTATGGGCCTTCTTTTTGCCGAGAAACCCGAAAATAAGCGCTAGTGCGCCAAGGATTATCCCAAGAACCACAGTCCAGCTAAGGATCAGAGCAAAGATTCCGATAATCAAACTGGCGATGGCCATGCCGTTGGAATGGGGTTGTGGGGCAGGCGGTATGTAACCGGTGGGGGTGGACGGAGGCGGCGTCTGGTATGTCGGCGGGGTTGGCGGATTAACTGGGGGCGGGGGAGGAGGCGTGCCGGTAGAGGGCGGCGCGGGCGGATTTTGATCCATGTTAGTATTAGTTTAAAAGGCTTAGCTAAAACAAATATTGTTGCAGTTGTCCACAAGTTATTTAAGTATACCATATTTATCGGTTGTGGACAAATATTCTGTTTGTTGTTATGATTTTGTCAGCATTGTTATTAGATCAATTGCTAAACGTTTAAAAATAAAGAAGTATCGGCCGGGAATTTTTTGTCCCGGCTAATTTACTCATTACCAGTTAATTATGACTCCCAAACCAAATTTTGACATCCGCCCTAAAAAACCTGGTTCCGAAAATTCGCCCCTGGCAACGTCAGATCAGATTAAATCAGCTAAAGAAGAACCGATGACCTCGCTTTCCAAAAAATCGCCGGCCTTAGTTATACCCGAGACCAAACGAAAACGTTTTTGGAAAGATTGGGATAAAAAAAAGAAAATAATTTTTGTGGTTGTCTTGGCGGCGATTGTCGCCGCGGCTGGTTTGGTTTATTGGTGGGTGTGGGCTAACCCGGGTCAAATAGTTTTGCCGGAAATTGTCGCGCCCAAAGAGGAAGAACCAAAAGGGCCGCTGACTAAAAGTCCTCTGACAGGATTAGAGGTTCCGCCGGCCACTGCCGAGCAGACTCCGATGGCGATCGTGATCGAAAATCTTTCTTCCATAGATCGGAAGAGCACACGTCTGAACTCCAGTCACGAGTGGATATCTC
>CALEFQ010000077.1 GCA_937877125.1 uncultured bacterium
ACCCAAGATTTACCTGAACGAAATCAATAAAAAGACGCCACGAAAGCGTGGCGTCTTTTTTAATCTGCCCTAAAACAGCTTAAACGTCGCGCCCTGAATATTGTATTTTCCCTTGAATTTTGAGAATTCGTCCTCGATCTTATCTTTCGTGACGACATCTTTTTCCAGCGCCGCATTCATCTCAGCGAATTCCGGCTCGAGAATTTCCTGGTATTTTTTAGTGACCTTGGTTTCATACTCGCTGGTCAATCGTTCAAACTGGGTAAAGCCCGCTTCCAAAGAGACTAAATCTTGATTGGAAATCGAAGCGACTAAATCGCCCAATATTTTCGACATGTCTTTCAATATTTTGATGTCGCTCGAGTGAATATCTTTCAACGCGTCCGGCACGGAAATTTTCTCAAATTGGGCAACCGATTGGTCAAGGACGTATTTCAGTTGGCGAAAAGCCTCTTGAACCTTGGTCATATCGGTCATATTTTCATTACTGCCGGCGGAACGGGCCAGGTCATCGCCGATTTTTTCCGAAGTCAGGAAATAATTAACAATTTCATAGCGGTGATTTAGATCAGTTGTCAACTGCTGATAAAAATCATGCAGATCTTTGTCCAAAACTGCCACTTCCCGACTGGCCGTCTGGGCATTGAGCTTGGTGGTGGCCACTTCGACCGCCGCTTTTGTGGCGTTGATACCGTCAACTTCGGTCTGAAGCGCCGCGATATCAGCCTCGGTTTCGCCGGTAGTTTTGTAGCTTAGGGCTTTGTTCAGTTTATTCATGTTATCGACAACCGTCATAAATTCCGGCTGGGTGTTTTTCAGATACTTAGTCACCGCCGCCGAACCGCCAAAAACTCCAGTCAGCCATAGGATCAAAACCACTACTACCGCCGCCACGGCGCCTAAAATAATCCAGAGCATTTTTTTACTTTTCGGCTGCCCGCTGGGAGCTGGCATGGTACCGCTTAGAGGCGCCTGGCCGCCGCCGTTGGATTGAACAGACAAAGGCGTGCCGCATTTGCCGCAAAAAGTCTCACCGGACTCAATCGGATCGCCGCATTTGGGACATTTGATAACCATATAATTGAAGTTAAGAATTACTATTAGTAAGTCAAAAGTCAAAAGTCTATCCATGAACTTTTGACCTAATTTATTACTGTGTCGTCGCTTCGCCGGCGGTTTCACCGAACGGCAAAATCCCGTTCTGGCGGGCTTTCTTGATATCTATAATCGCTAAAGCATTGCCGCCGTTTTCGGCCCATTCTTGTTCTGCGGTCGCCATCGCCTCCAAAACAGGCGAATCAAGCATCGTTGTCTCCAAGTGGAAATAATAAGGCGCGCCGGCGTAGGCTTTGACCGCGACCCAAGCATGTCCAGGGATCAAGATAATGACCGGCTCCATATCCAGGCTTTCCAGCGCCGCCGCCACCAAAATTGTCGTCTCAATGCACAACCCGCTTTTTTCCATCAAAACCTCTTCCGGCAAACGGATCGCTTGAGCGTTGGATGTTTGATAGCTTTCGGTCGAAGCAATATATTTTATCTTGTAATAATCCTGCATCGCCGTAAAAATGGACGCCAACTGGCACGCCACCATTGTTTCGTCGCCGAGGTAACCGACCATCGCCGATTGGCCGCAGATCTGCTGATTGTAATCGGAAGCCTTACGAACCAGTTCTTTCACTTCTTTGTTGTCCTTGGTCACCCAGCGGGCAATGTATTCATAGTTTTTGGTGCCGTCCTTGTCGACCCAGACCATATCATTACGCGACAGCGTCCGGATCGGAATGCTCTCGCTGATGATAGAACCGCCGTGCTCATCGGTTATTTTCAGTTCAATAAAAGTGTCTTGCGCCTTATCAAGCGGACCGTAAGCTTCTTTCAAAAATGACGGTTTGAAATCATGGGGTTTTTCTATCTCACCGACATCGACAGTTTTGGTTTCTTTTTGTGTTATTTTTGGAATTTCCACCGATATATTTACTTTGGTTGACTTGTCAGCTTTTAGCTTGACCCTGATCAAGCGTTCCGTGGAATTGGGATAAAAAGCAGTCATCAAGGTATCCGCCGTTTCCCACTTTACATCCACCTTAGCATTAGAAACGGTGGTTTCGCTTTTCCCGGATTCCGTGCCGGCCGGCCGGTTGCTAAAAACACCGGCAAAAAACAACACTAAAACAACCACCACCGCCGCTAAAACAGCCAAACCAATCCACCAGCCGGTCATTTTTCGCTTGGCCGCCGGTCGATAAACCGCCGGGGATTGAGGCGCCGGCGGCGGGGTCGGGACCGGCGGTTTCGGTTGCGAATTAACTGAAGTCGCAGAACCATTAATTGACTGGCCGCAACGCATACAAAACTTTTCATGTTCCGGCATACTGGCGCCGCATTTTGGGCAAGTCTTCATAAAATTGTTTATCCTTAGCCAAAAGAAACCGCTAAGGTTTTATTTTTGTTTAAAAATTGATTTTTATTTCTGTTGCTATTATTATAGCAGATTTTTACAATCCACGCAATCGCAATAAAAATAGCTAAGATATATTTCTTAGCTATTCTATGCGGCAACGCCTTGATTATTTTATGCTTTTTACCCGCATCGCTTGTCGGACAAACTCCGCGTAAGGAGAAAAAGCGTCATGGGCAATAAACTTTTTGAGTGTCGGATCCGAAACCGCGTATTCATCCAGCTCTTTGGCGACCGATATTTTATGGTCCGCCTTATATTTTTTAATTTCGTCAACCAAGGCCAGAACCTGGCCGAACGGCAATAATTCCGCTGACGGCATCTGCCACGTTCCTAAATTTTTCGGCCAACAGGTCAGATGCAGGCTTTTTTCCTTTTCTGAAGCTCGATATAAAAACTGATAAATTTCTTCGGTTATAAAAGGGATAATCGGAGCATACAGTTTCAGGATAGCCAGAAAAACCTGGTACAAAACCTGTCGGGCGGCCGCCTGCGATTTAGCATCCGTGCCATAAAGTCGATATTTGATGAATTCCAAATAGCGATCGGTGAAATCATGCCAGAAAAAGCGATCAATCGCCTCGAGGGCCTGCGTGTAATTATAAGCGGCAAAAGCCTGATCCGCGGTTTCTATCGTCCGTCGCAATTGGTCCAATATCCAACGATCGACCGGCTGCCGATCAGTCAATTTCGCCGGCACCGTATTTTTTAAGTGCAGGGCACAAAATTTTCCGGCGTTCCAAAGCTTGGTCACCAGCCGTTTTCCGACTTTTACTTCTTCTTCGCGGTAACTGTGGTCAGTGCCCGGGGTGGAGCCGGCCGCCCAATAGCGATACGCATCCACGCCAAATTTATCAAAAACATCTTTCGGCTTGATCACATTGCCCTTGCTCTTGCTCATCTTTTTGCCGTGGGGATCCAGAACCCAGCCGCTAATCATGACGTCGCTAAACGGCTGTTTCTGTAATTGCATCTGTGTGCGCACTACTGTCTTGAAAAGCCAGAAGGTAATAATATCATGAGCCTGCGGCCGCAGATTCATCGGCAGTAAATCTTTCTTGACCCCGCGCTCCCGCGCCAGCTCATTGACAATTCGCGGCGTGAGACAAGAAGTCGCCCAGGTATCAAGCACGTCAGTTTCCGGCTTAAATTCATCATGGCCGCATTTCGGACACCGAGCCACCCCCGGCTTGTCCTTCAGCGGATCAATCGGCAAATCTTTTTCGTCCGGCAAAATTATCTCGCCACATTTGGCGCAGTACCATACCGGGAAAGGAATACCATAATAAATCTGGCGCGAAATGCACCAATCCCATTGCAAACCCTTAACCCAGTTCTCATAGCGGTTGAACATGTGCTGGGGCTGCCAATTAAGCTGTTTACCCCAAGCCAGCATCTGGTCGCGCAGATCCAAATATTTTATAAACCACTGTTTGGACCGAATGAATTCAATTTCCGTCCCGCAGCGTTCGTGGACATTGACGGCATGAACGATATCTTTCTGCTTCGTCAATAAGTTTTTCGCCTTCATCTCGGCGATAATTTTTTCCCGCGCCTCACGGATAGACAAGCCTTGATAAACCTGGGCCAGTTCGGTCATTTTTCCGTCCGCGCCGATGGCTACCTTGATCGGCAATTTATAGGCTTTCTGCCATTCCATATCCGTCTGGTCGCCGAAAGTACAGCACATCACGATCCCCGTGCCTTTTTCCATATCGACGCGGCGGTCGGCCAAGACCGGTACCGTGAAACCAAAGAGCGGAACAGTCGCTTGTTTGCCTTTCAATGATTGATAACGCTTGTCATCGGGATGGTAGAAAACCGCCACGCACGCCGGCAATAATTCCGGACGAGTGGTGGAAATAATCAAATCTTTCCCGGCAACCTTGAAAACAATGTCATTGAAAATTGACGGCAGTTCGCGGTCTTCGCATTCCACTTGAGAGATAGCCGTCCGGCACTTGGGGCAATACATGCCCGGCGCTTCCTGCCGGTAAACGCGATTTTTCCGAAACAAATCAAGGAATGCCGACTGGCTAATCCGCCGACAGCGTTCGTTGATCGTCGTATAGTAAAGAGAAAAATCACAGCTCAGCCCGACCCTCTTAAAATCATGCAAGTACTCGGGACGTAGTTCTTTTTCCAGAGTCTGCAAAACCAATTCCACAAATTTCTCCCGTCCCAGGGAAACAGCCCGCACTTTCTTTTCTTTCTCGATCAAGAGCTGCGTCGCCAAGCCGTTATCATCCGTGCCGAAGGGATACAAAACATTCTCCCCCTTCATTCGCCGGTAGCGGGCGATCATATCGGCATGGGCGAATGAAAAGGCGTGCCCGATATGCATCCGGCCCGAGACCGTCGGCGGCGGGTTATCAATCGAATAAACAGGCCGGCGCTCATCCGGCTTAAACTCAAAAATCTTCTCGGTTTCCCAGAATTTTTGCCAATAAGATTCGCGCGTGGCGAAGTCGTAATGTTTGGGGAGTTCGGACATAAGCTGACGACATCTTAACAGAAATAAGGCCAAGTAACAAGTAACAGGTTACAAGTATCAGATAATTATTTCCTCTTTATTCCTTGTTACCTGTCCCCTGTTACCTGTTAATTTAAATAAAAAAGCCGGAAAGTTTCCTTCCCGGCTTCGATCATCTTACCTTTAAGAGTTAGGCGATCCCGCACTTCTTTGGCGGGGGTTCTTGGGTTTCTCGATAGATTCTATCAATTCCCTGGAAATCTGCTGGCACCTCCCGTTTCTCCAGTTCTTGATACTTATCGGTTAACCCACAATTTGTTCCTGACAGAACACGGCTCATTTGTTGAATCAGCCATCTCCGGATATCGCCTCCATCACGCGACCTGACAAAGCGGCGTGTCAGCGCAATGGCCGTCACGGCTTCATCCGCGACTTTCGCCAACTCCTCAAACCGACTATGCCAAAAAGTTCCTGCCTCCTCGACACTGCGGAGCTGGGACAATACCGTTTCAATAGTCGAATCCAGGTCATAACGATGCGCTCTAGTTTTTTGCCAGTGCAACAAGGCGAAAAACTGCCGGATTGACAAGTCCACTTTTTGACCCGAAGTGAATTGACAGCACACCCGCGAGCTCCGGTGACTCGCCTTGACCGAGCGCAAGGCGTGATGATCGATCCACACATCCCGAAATATCGTCCGCCGGAACAATCCGCCCCAGGGAATGATCAGCCAACACTCGACTTCATCCTTAGGCTTCGGCGCCCTGTAAGGCTTGTCCACGATGACCTGCGAACCATCAGATTTTAGCCCGAACCAGCGCGTGTGTCCGAGAATATTAGCTTTCACGAGATGTTCCAGGCCACGCTTCAAGCTCCAACCACTTGGCAGATTCAAATAAGGAACAGCGCCGATAATCAGAATGGCTGGGAGTCCGATAAAGAGCACTGCCGCCACGCCAAAAGACATGTTCTCGGGAAAGAGACTGTCCTGACAGAACCAAAAGACGGAAACAATAATACCCAACCAAAATAGCAAACCGAAAACTGTCGCGGCATGGAAAGGTTTGAAGTCCTCTTTTCCATCACGCCATTCTTTTTCACAATCTACGAAATAACCCATAACCAACTCCTTTCCGATGTGCCTCGGGCAAATGGGTAGCGCGGCGAAACGGCCTATCCTCCGATATCCGTCCGGCCCGCTAAGGAAAAAGAACGCGCTTGAGACCCTCCCAAGCGACTGGTAATCCTAGCAAAACAGGGCGAAGAGATCAAGAAAAAACGAAAACCTTCCCAGAAACCCCGACCGATTAAAATTAACCCGAAACGCACTCAATCTTTTTTGGAAAAATTATAAGGCCTTTAGCCATTGACGAAAAGGCCGAAAGAAAATAGGATGAGATATCACTATCCCCAGGAGGAAAATATGGGAAAGATTTGGGCCTCTTTTGTAGCTTCTGTTTGTTTGTTATTGGGATTGCTGGCGGGTATCCTCCAAGCCATCGTCCTGGTTATCGCTTCTCCGATCCTGGTTTTGCTGATCTTTTGCCTCCGCAAATACCTGAATTCCAAAGGAGTGTCCTCCCCGACTTAGCTTTGCCCTTACCGGCCAAACACGCGCCGATCAGCGACGAGGTAATATTACCCGACCGCGGATCGGCTTTTCATTTAAGCAAAAGACCCGCCGCAGCAGGTCTTATTTCAGTGGTCAAGCTAGGCCAACTTGGCCCAGGCTCTTTTTTGAAAAAAATCGATCCGTTCGATTACTATCGCCATTGCCGGCATTATGACACCGGCCGAAAGCCAGATGACCATGTCTTCCGATTCATCGGCGTCGGCCGGGATGAAGTGATAAACATCGCTTCTGATTTCCACCGCGGTCAGGGGAATTTCAATATCGGTATTGCCGTCAAACAGAAATCGGGACTTGATCCCTTCGGGAATAACGAGACGAGACCCCTCCATCAAAATAAACGGACAACTATCGTTCACCTGCATAACATCCTCCTTTAAAAAGATTGTGGTGCCTGAATTCTACAAAAACAAAAGAAAAAGTCAACCGGGACACTCACTCGAGCGGCCGGGCTTCCGCGATAAACCGCTGGCTGTCGGCCCAGCCGACGCAGGTATAAATAGTCAGCTTATCGTAATCAGTCGGCAATACCGCATCGATTTCTTTCGGCCCGACGGTCATCGTACTGCTAACCTGATATTGATACGTCCGCCCGCTATCCATGCTCAATTCGATCACCGATCCCGGCTCGATCTGGGGCAATTTTTTCAAAAGCTTTTTGGTATTATGTCCGTAAAGTACGACATTGCCGCCTTGCCCGGGGT
>CALEFQ010000078.1 GCA_937877125.1 uncultured bacterium
AAAATCACACTGACCACGATCAAGAGAGCCGTGCCGCCCAAAGTCAAAGTCTGCACTCCGGTTAAGGCCTGGACCGTCAAAGGCAAAATGGCGATCACGCCCAGGAAAATCGAACCAGTCAAAGTGATGCGATTGGTGATTTTTTTCAAGTAATCGGCCGTGTTCTTGCCCGGGCGAATACCAGGGATAAAGCCGCCGTTCTTCTGGATATTCTCGGAAATATACTTGGGATCGAAAGTAACGGAAGTATAGAAATAAGTGAAAGCAATAACCAAAACGAAATAGAAAATACCGTAGAACCACTGGTTCTGGAAAAGATCCGCCACTTTTTGGGCGCCGGTCGCCACCCAGCCCCAATTAAGCCCCGCGACAAACTGGGCGATCACTCCCGGGAAAAGCATAATTGAGATGGCAAAGATAATCGGCATCACCCCGGCCTGATTGACGCGCAGAGGCAAATGGGCCGTGGTCCCGCCGTACATGCGGCGGCCGCGGACACGTTTGGCGTACGATACGGGAATATTGCGCTGGCCTTCGGTCAGCAAAACTACGCCCGCGATGGTAACCACGGCAATCGCGCCAAAAGCAACAATGCCCGTCAATTGAGTCGGGTCAAAAACAGCCACGGTTTGTTGTAATTCTGCCGGAATCCGCGCGATAATGCCCGCGAAAATCAACAAAGAAATGCCGTTGCCAATCCCCTTCTCCGAAATCATTTCCCCGATCCACATCAGGAAAATAGTTCCGCCGGTAACCGTCACGACAATCGTGACAAAATTCCAGGGACTTAAATCGGTAATTAAAGGAACAGGACCGCGGTTTAATAAACTGATTAAACTATAAGCCTGCAGAGCGGCCAACGGGACGGTCAAATATCTCGTCCATTGGTTGATCTTCCGACGTCCTTCCTCGCCTTCTTCTTTGGCCAGTTTTTCCAGCCGCGGAATGACCATAGTCAGCAACTGCAAAATAATCGAAGCCGTGATATAAGGACCGACCCCGAGCATAACCACCGATAAATTATCTAAACCGCCGCCAGAAAATATATTCAATAAGCCGAACAGCTGGTTATTTTGCATGAAAGAGCGTAAGGCGTCGGCATCAACTCCCGGAACCGGGATCGCCGCCGCAATGCGAAAGACAATCAGCATGGCCAGGGTAAACAAAATCTTGTTCCGGATCGCCGGAATTTTGAAAATTTGGACGATTTTTTGATACCAAGCCATTGGGAATCTTTGGTCTTTAGTCTTTTTCGCCTTCGGCGGCCCCGCACCTCGACTGAGCTCGGTGAAGGCCGGAGGCGGGAGTCTTTATGCTTTAGTTTTTGGCGCTTTTACGGAAGACTTAGCGGGTTTTTCAGCGGCTTTCGATTGGCCGACTGATTCTACCTGGCCGCCGGCTTTGGTAATCGCCGCCCGGGCCGTCTCGCTGACTGCGACATTTCGGAATCGCAAAGTCTTGACCTTGCCACCGCCGATAATTTTCGCGCCACCGCGGGAAGTCTTGATCAAACCGCGCTGGCATAAAGCCTTGGGCGTGACCAGTTCGCCATCTTTGAAATGCTTAACTAAACGATCTAGGCTGACTTCTTCGGCGAAAAAACGCGCCGTCCGGCGCCGCGGATTTTTGTAGCCCATACCGCGCAGTTTGGGAATACGTTCCACCAAGGAAGTTTGTTCCCCTTCGAAACCGAGGCGCTGTCGTCCGCCGCTACGGGATTTCTGGCCTTTTTGACCGCGACCAGATTTAGCTCCCCGGCCACTGCCAATACCACGCCCCCGTTGGAGTTTCTGGCGTCGACGTTTGATTTTGATATCGTTAATTATCATTTTTTTACAATTTTCTCTTTCTTAAGAACAGGTTTAGCCTGGGCCGGTTTAACCGCGGCGTTTTGAGCCGGACGCAATCCTAAATCCGACAATTTCTTACCGCGCCGCGCCGCGATGGCTTGCGGCTGTCGGATCGCTTCCAGCGCCAATAAAGTCGCCCGGATATTATTGATCTTGTTGGCCGAACCCAACATTTTGCTCAGCAAATTTTTGATTCCGGCCAGTTCCGCGACCGCCCGCACTCCGCCGCCGGCAATGATACCGGTTCCGGGACGCGCCGGTTTCAGCAAAACCGAAGCGCTGCTGTACTTATATTGGATCTCGTGAGGAATCGTGTCATTGACCAAGGGGACGAAAATCGAATTCTTTTTGGCCTGATTGACCGCCTTGGCGATCGCCGTCGTCACATCCGGACCTTTGGCCACGCCCAATCCCACTTTGCCTTTATGATCGCCGATGACGATCGTCGCCCGGAAACGAAAACGTTTGCCGCCTTTGACGACGCGCGCCACGCGAGCCACATCAACCAGCGTCTGATCAAAATCACGCGGTTTGCGGCTTCCGGATTTGCGGCCGAATTGTTTCTTTTCGTTCATATGAAATGATTAAAATTTCAAACCATGCTGGCGGGCACTGTCAGCCAAGGCTTTGATCTGGCCGTGATAGGCATAAGAGCCGCGATCAAAAGCGACTTCTTCGATTTTCTTCTTGGCCGCCTTCTCGGCAATCAATCGCCCCAGCGCTTCGGCGCGTTTAAGTCCTGTCTTTTCCTTGACTTGGCTATCGGAAGCGCTGACGACAGTTTGGCCGGCCTGGTCATCAATAATCTGCGCCGATAAGTGTTTCAGGCTGCGAAAAACACACAAACGGGGCCGCCGGGTCGTTCCGCGAATTTTGGTCCGGACTCGATGAGCCCGCCGCTGTCGATGTAATAATTTATTGATTGATTCTTTCATAATTTTACTTTTAAGAACCGGCTCCTTCCGCGGCCGCCTTCTTGCCTTCCTTGCGCCGAATATGCTCATCGGAATATTTGATTCCTTTGCCCTTATAAGGCTCCGGCGGTTTCAAACCCCTGACTTCAGCGGCAAATTGCCCCAGCACTTCTTTTTTGATGCTAGTCAAAATCAAGACGTTTTTGGCGACCTTCGCGTCGATATCGGGCGGAACAACAACTTCCACGGGATGAGAGAATCCCAAACTTAAGGTCATCTTCTTACCCTGGACGGCCACGCGGAAACCGACTCCGGACAATTCCAGTTTTTTTTCGTAACCCTGGCTGACCCCGGTAATCAAGTTGGCGATCAGGGATCGCTCCAGGCCCCAGAGGACCATGCTATTTTCCAGCTGGCTATCCGCCGTCAGAAAAACCTTTTCCTGATCAATCTTTGCCGTAATTCCCGGATGCAACTGGCGCTGTAATTCACCTTTTGGTCCTTTAACCGAAACCTGCTGCCCGTTGATCTTGACCTCAACGCCAGCCGGCAATACGATAGGTTTTCGTCCGATCTTTGACATGGCTTTACCAAATTTTACAAATAACTTCGCCGCCCAGCTTCAATTTCTTGGCTTCGCGGTCAGTCATCAGTCCACGAGAAGTGGAAATAATTGAGATGCCCAAGCCCTGTAAAACCCGAGGTAATTCATTGGCCCGGCTATAAACGCGCCTTCCCGGCTTACTGATTCGTTCCAGCGCCGTAATGATTCCTTTTCCGTCATCGTATTTGAGAACCAATCGCAATTTGGCGCCGCGCTGGCCTTCTTGCTCTTCAAAATCAGCCAAATATCCCTCTGACTTGAGAATCTCGGCCATTCGCTTCTTGATTTTAGAAAACGGCACAAAAACTTCCTCAAGCTTTACCGCTTGGGCGTTTCGGATGCGCGTTAACATGTCGGCAATAGGATCGTTCATAAATATATAAACTTGTTACCAGCTAGCTTTGCGAACTCCGGGAATATCTCCCTGTTTGGCCATTTCCCGAAAACAGATGCGGCATAAGCCAAACTTGCGCATATACCCGTGCTTCCGGCCACAACGCCAGCAACGCCGCACGACCCGGGTCATATATTTAGCGTGTTTGACTGACTTATTCGCTTTGTACTCTTTAGCTTCAGTGGACATAAATTATTATTTAGGCTTTTTTGGCTGGCTCGGCGGCGGCCGATGAAGCCCCGGTAGCCTGGCCAGACGGCTTATGGAATCGGCGTTTCTTCTTGGCCTTGCGCTTTTCATGACGGAAAGGAATTCCCAGCAGGGTAAAAAGCCGTAAGCCTTCCTGTTGGTTAAGAGCGGTGGTATTGATAGTCACTTCTAGTCCGTGAATTTTTTCGACTTCGTCGGGATTTATTTCCGGGAAAACGATGTGCTCGCGGAAACCGAGCGCCAAGTTGCCCTGGCGATCAACCGAATAATCCGGGATGCCGCGAAAATCACGAACGCGGGGCAAAACCACCCGCACCAGTTTTTCCATAAAATCATACATTTTGGCTTTCCGGAGCGTGACCATCAAACCGACCACCATCCCCTGGCGAATACCGAAGCCGGAAACAGCTTTGCGGGCCAAGGTCTTAACCGGGCGTTGGCCGGTAATACGCTGTAAAGTATCAGTCATTACTTCCAAATATTTGCTGTCCTTCAGCGCCTTGCTTAAGCCGATATTAACGCTGATCTTGACCAGCCGCGGCACAGCCAAAATATTCTTGTAGCCGAATTCTTTCTGCAAGCTGGGGACGATTTCCGTTCGATATTTTTCAATTAATCGCTTCATATTCTTCTAAAATTTTTCCTTACATTTGCGGCAAACGCGCCACTTTTTTCCGCCCTCAAGCTTGGTGCGGCCAGACCGATTCGGCTTATTGCATTTAGGGCAAATCAATTGGACATTGGACGCGTGCAAAGGCGCATTAAACTCGACGATTTGCCCTTTTTCGCCTTGGCGCTTCGGACGGACGTTTTTCTTGCGCATATTCACATTTTCAACAATTATTTTTCCGGCGCTAGTCAGCACATCCAAAACTTTCCCGGTTTTACCGCGATCTTTGCCTGAAAGGATTTTTACGTTGTCGCCTTTATGAATTTTCATATCTTTAAATAACTTCGGGAGCCAGGGAAATAATCTTTTGGAAACCGGCTTTGCGGACTTCGCGGGCAATCGGACCGAAAATACGCGTACCGCGAGGTTCGGGATCGTCTTTGTTGATGACCACGGCCGCATTTTCATCAAACCGGATATAAGAACCGTCTTCGCGCCGATGCTCTTTTTTGACCCGCACCAAAACCGCTCGAACGACATCGCCTTTTTTGACCATCCCGCGCGGAATCGCTTCCTTGACCGCCCCGACAAAAATCTCGCCCAAGCGAACATAACGCCGCCGGGTACCGCCCAAGACGCGAATACACTTGATTTCGCGGGCGCCGGTATTGTCTGCAACATTTACCCAAGTTCCGGTTTGAATCATATATTTCTTACTTCGCTTTAGGATAAACTACCCGCCAGCGTTTGGTGCGCGACAGGGGGCGGCATTCTTCAAAAACTACCGCGTCGTCTTCTTTAAATTTGCCCAGTTCGTCATGCACATGATAAAGCTTCGTCACCAAATAGCGCTTGCGATACTTAGGATGCTGTTTTTGCCGGTCAACCGCCACCACCAAAGTTTTCTTCATCTTCGCCTTAACAACCACTCCCTGCAGCTTCCGCGTATTTTTTTGATCAGATTTATTCATAACTTTAAATAATTATTTAGTAGCCGCCGGACGAGCCGCGGTCTTTTCATGCAATACCGTCAATACCCGGGCGATATCTTCGCGCAGATTCTTATGCTCCCGGTAGTTTTTGACTTGCTTATTGGCAATCCGAAAATTTAAATCACGAAGCTTCTCGCGTAAGCCGGCAAGCTGCTTCTGCAAATCCGGGACTGATTTTGAGCGAAGATCTTTAGCTAGCATATGATTAATCCTTAGACTCCGGAGTAATTATCTTGGACTTGACCGGCAATTTGTGAGCCGCCAGACGCAAGGCTTCATCCGCGACCTGCGCAGTGACACCGTCGATTTCAAACATCACTTTGCCCGGCATCACGACCGCCACGAAATGATCAACGCCGCCCTTGCCGCCACCCATGCGATTTTCCGAGCCGTGGAAAGTGACAGGCTTGTCGGGAAAAATCCGAACCCAGATCTTGCCGCCGCGTTGCACAAAACGGGTCATCGCCCGTCGGGCAGCTTCTATCTGGCGCGCCGTCACCCAAGCCCCTTCCAAAGATTTTAGACCCCACGAACCAAAACTCAGCCGATTTCCCCGTCCAGAAATTCCAGACATGCGTCCTCGGTGTTGCTTACGGTGTTTTACTTTGCGTGGCATTAGCATAAATGTCGAGTCTTATTTCTTCTTGGAACGGGCGGACGCTCGCTCGAAAACTTCGCCGGAATAAATCCAAACCTTGACGCCCACGGCGCCATATGTCGTCCGCGCCGTCGCATCCGCATAATCAATATTAGCTCGAATCGTATGTAAAGGAATATTGCCCTTGGCCAGCCATTCGCGCCGTCCCATATCCGAACCGTTTAAGCGTCCGGAAACGGCAATTTTGACACCGCGGACATTTTGGGCTTCCATGACTTTTTCTACCATTTGCTTCATGACCCGCCGGAAAGCTACCCGCTTTTCCAGCTGTTCCGCCACGCCCTGGGCTACTAATTTAGCGTAGGCATAAGGATTGCGGATTTCTTCAATATTGACTTTGACTTCCATTTTTTGACTGGCCGCCGAAATCTGCTTTTTCACTTCATTTTTCAGCTGTTCCACTCCGGCGCCGCCACGGCCAATAATTAAACCAGGGCGAGAAGTTTGCACGATAACCGTAATCAGGCGCGGCGAACGCTGGATCTCTATCCCCGCCACCCCGGCCTCTTTTAATTTCTGATTCAAAAAACTACGGATGCGGGTATCTTCCTGCAGCATCTCGCGGAAATTTTTCTTACCAAACCATTTAGAAGGCCATGAATACAGGACCCCTAAGCGGAAACCTCTTGGATGAACTTTTTGCCCCATATAGTATTAATTTTCTGATGACTTACGGCGGAAAATTTTATTCATGAAACCCCCGGCGCCAGGACCGGTTTTCTTCTCGGGATGGGTATCTTTGAATTTTCCTGACTTTTTCTTGGCGCCCGATTCCGGCTCGTCAACTCCCAATTTGGAAATTTCAGCCTTCGTTTTTAGCCGGGTGATTTGCGGCTGTCCCGCTTTGGCTTTCTTGACTTTCGGTTTCTTCTTGCCTTTCACCTTTTCTTCTAAAACGATCGACACTTGGGAAGTCCGCTTGAAAATCTCAGCCGCGACGCCTTTGGACTCCGCGTGCCAGCGTTTGTAGGTCGGACCGGGATTAACCATAATTTCCTTGACGAACAAATTATGCTTATCCATCTCGAAATTATTC
>CALEFQ010000079.1 GCA_937877125.1 uncultured bacterium
CGGGGTGATCTACCTGACTATCACGGATGCCAAAAATTCAGTTTGGCAGGTATTCGCTCTCCGCTGTGCTCCCGGTCTCCTTAGTACGTATGACGAGACCGGAGAACTTCAACTCACAGGGGCCAAAGTGATTTCCAGTATCCGTTTTGGGGAAGATGGCGGGGTGAAATCAGTCCGGTATGTTGGACTGAATCCGGCCGGGTCTGCCGCCGTCCTGGACGGCAAGCGGATTCTGGAGAAACGGCAGGCCGCTTCGGCTACTCCCCTGCCCGCTCCCGCGCCCTGATCAATTGAGCTGAAGAAGCGACTAATCCCAAAGTATCAAATTCTGTCAGTGATGACGGAAAATGATCAAGGGAAAAGCCGCTTTTTTGTTTGGCCAGCGGTCAGGATCATAAGTGACAACTAGGCCTTGTTGTCAAAATTGTATTTAATATGATAAGTTATCTGGTCGGCAGTGAAAGGAGGATAATATGATCACTGTTCAATTGGAAGTTCCGATTTTCTTTTCCGGAAGCGAAATTCGGCATATCAAAGAGGGCGTGGTTTCCGTTTTGGCCGCCTCGTTGGAGCCCTCGGAATTGTCACCATGGCACTGGTCGGTTTTTAAGCCGGTGGATCAGGAACCGGCCGGAGTGTTTGTGACGGTTCAGGATTACCCGCGGGGAATATCGGATCATCTCCGAAAAGTAGCCGTTGAACTGGCGCAGGAAATTCGCCTGCTCCACCAAGAGTTAGCCGTTTCCGTTACGGTCCGGCTGACTGATTCGGAAAATCAAGGAATGGTTTTTCTCGAAAAGGATAAAACACCAGACCAGCGAGAACTGTTTTCTTGATTAAGCCGCCAGCGACTGAATCCCGAGACCACCTTCGCCGGTTAGGACGAATATTGGCCAAAGGACGCAGTCGCTTTTTATTATCAATTTCTTTTGGATTTTTAAGCTTTAGATTCCAAATTTTCTATATTGACACTTTTTTCGTTTATTGTTATGGTGTCAATACACGTTCAGGGCTGTCATAGCGTCAGCCGGCGGCGTGCTAATCCTTAAACAGCGCTATTTTTTAGTCCCCACACTTAAATGGTTTTACTGAATTAAAAACCATTTAAGTGTGGGGATGACTACAAATTTTATGGTCACTAAAACCGAAGCCGAGACTAATTCTTCTAACCCGATGGCTGAATTGCTCCAACGATCAGGAGCGGACGTGCCGAAAGTCGGCGACGTTATCAAGGGTAAGGTTGTTTCTATTTCCCGCAATGAAGTGGTGGTTGATTTAGGTTCTTTCGGCACCGGGATCGTCCGGGGCAAGGAATGGTTTGACGTCATGGATATGTACGTTGATTTGGAACCGGGTGATGCCGTGGAAGCCAGCATTACCGATCTGGAAAACGAAAACGGCCAGGTTGATTTATCCTTGAAAAAAGCCGGTCTGGAAAAAGCCTGGGACGCGATTAAGCGCCTTAAAGAAGAAAACAAGGCCTTTGAAGTTTACGTCCAGGAGGCCAACAAAGGCGGTCTGATCGCCAATGTCCGCGGCATCCAAGCTTTCTTGCCCGTTTCCCAGCTGAACAGCGAACACTATCCGCGCGTGGAAGGCGGCGACAAGAACATGATTTTGGAAAAATTGAAGCGCTTGTCAAACAAGGAACTGACTGTCAAAGTTTTGGATTATGATCCCGAGGAAGAAAAGCTGATCATTTCCGAGAAAGAAGCCGAAGCGGAAAAGAAAGAATTTGAATTACGCAATTATAAGGTCGGCGATACGATCGACGGCACGGTGACGGGTGTGGTTGATTTCGGCGTGTTTGTCCGCTTTGGAGACAAGGAAGACTTGGAAGGCTTGGTGCATATTTCCGAGCTGGCTTGGAAGAGAATTGACCACCCGCGCGACATTGTCAAAGTCGGCGACAAGATCAAGGTAAAAATTATCGCGATTGACGGCGCCCGGATTTCCCTGTCTCTGAAATCTCTCCAGGAAGATCCCTGGATGAAAAGCGCCAAGAAATACAGCATCGGCCAAGAAGTAGACGGCCAAATTACCAAGGTCACGCCGTTCGGAGCTTTTGTCCAGCTGGATTCCGATATTCACGGCTTGGCCCATGTTTCGGAACTCTCGGCCGAAGGCAAGACGCCTGACGAAGTGCTTAGCGTCGGCGAGAAAAAGAAATTCAAAATTATTTCCATCGAACCGAATGAGCACCGTTTGGGATTAAGCCTGAAAGCGGCGGAAGTCAAAGCGGAAAAATCACCCGAGAAAAAATCAGCGCCCCAGGCAGCCAAGGCCGAAACCAAGAAAACGGACAAAGCAGAAGATAAGGCCGCGAAGAAAGAAAAGAAGGAAAAAAAGAAACCGGCCAAAAAATAAAACCCAGCGGCGGCGCCAGTGAGCGCCGCCGCTTTTGTTTTCCCTTTAATTTCTCAACCGATGACGATTGGCCGGGATAGCGAGAGAGATAAAAAAGAGCAAGTTGAACCGTGCTGTCATTGTGTTATGGTGAGATAAATATGATCTCGACAGTTGAAAAATTTATTAATACCAGGCAACTGCTTAAGCCAGGCGACAAAATTGCCGTGGCGGTTTCCGGCGGTCCGGATTCCACGGCGTTGCTTTTGGTGCTGCATCAACTGGCGAAACGTTATCGGTGGACTTTGCTCGCGGCTCATGTCAATTATCACGCGCGCGGCGCGGATTCCGATCGTGACGAAAAATTTGTCCGTCAACTGTCGTCCCGGCTAAAACTGCCGGTCGTTGTGACCCAGGCCCGGCTAGACGTTGCCGGCAGCGGCTTTGAGGAGCGAGCCCGCGATTTCCGCTACGCTTTTTTCCGCGATCTGGTGGAGCGGGGCCGGGTCAATAAGATTGCTGTCGCTCATACGGCCGATGACCAAGCTGAGACAATCGTGCTAAATATGCTGCGCGGTTCGGGCTTGCGAGGGGCGGCGGGCATGCCGGTCGCGCGCGACCTAATTATCCGCCCATTGCTGGCGGTGCGGCGGTCGGCTTTGCAGCGCTGGTTGGCCGCGGGCCGTCAGTCTTATCGCCGGGATCGGTCCAATCGCGACTTGCACTTCCAACGCAATTGGATTCGCTGGCGCTTGCTTCCTTATTTACGACACCAGGACAAAAACTTTGATTCGCGCCTGGTTCAAGCCGGGCGGGCATTTGGCCGGGCGGCAGATTATCTGGAAAGACAAGCGCTCCGGCAATTGCGTCTTTTGAAAATTTCTGAGCAAAAAAATTACACTAAATATCTACTTAAGCCTTTTTTGGAACAGCCGGAAATTCTACAGGGGGAGATGGTCAGGGCCTTGTTAGGTCGCCGGGATATTACGCGCCAGCATATCCGAGAAGTCTTGGCGGTGCTGGAAAAAAATGAATCGGGAAAAAGAAAAGCATTCAAAGGCCGGGAAATCATCAGGCAAAAAAGTGCCTTTATTTGTCGACATCTGCCAGTATTCCCGGCCCTTGTTTCCCGTCGTAAAATCGCCGATTAAACAGGCCGCCAAAGACTATTTTGGCCTGGGCGGCGGAAAAAGGCTTAATACTAAAAATTTACCGTCTATCCACTTGACAAGTCACGTTTTTCAGGTAAACTTGTAGCGTTCCTCCTAAGATCCTGCTCACGGGTCATTGCGGCCCCTCCTCCGCAATTGACTGCAGTGGGCAGGGTCCTGGGAGGAACTTTTAAATCAAAGTCAAAAAGAAAATTTGATGCCCAAAAAGGAACTTTTTACTTTTGACGGTTCGGCTGAATCCCTTGGACTGCGTCCTCGGGGCGAAAACCTCGCCGAAGACCTTTGACTTTTGACTTTTTTTAGCTTTGCTGTCACAATGTTAGGGAGCTTTTTTATTCATAATCATTTCCAATAGTTATGTCTAACGGCGGTTTACCTCCTTCTCCGGCCCGCGGCGGCGGTCCCCAACGAAGCGGCGTCTTACGCAATATCGTAATCGCGATTATTGTTTTTTTGGTCATCGCGGCGCTTTTTACTTTATTTAACGAGCCGCTGACCGGCCAGTCCGAAGAGGTTTCGTTTAGTACGGTCGTCAGCGAGATCAATGAGGAAAAAGTCGAAAAAATAGATATTTCCAAGGATCAAATCATCGTCAAAATCAAAGATAGCGACAAAACTCAGGTCGCCCTGAAAGAAAGCGGCGTGACTTTGACGGAATCCTTAAAAGACGCTGGCGTTGAGCCGGAAAAATTATCCAAAGTTGATATTGCCATCAAAGACACTTCCGGCAGCGAATTTTTCATCAATACCATTTTGCCGTTTTTACTGCCCGTGATCCTCTTTATCGGGCTGATTTGGTTTATGGTTCGTTCGGTTCAGGGCGGCAACAACAAGGCGATGTCTTTCGGCCAATCCCGAGCCCGCCGCACTGACGGACGTGATCGCCGCAAACGGATTTTGTTCAAAGATGTGGCCGGCGTCAAAGAAGCCAAACAGGAATTGAAAGAAATTGTGGAATTTCTGAAAGAACCGGCTAAATTCGCCAAGCTGGGAGCCAAGATCCCCCACGGCGTTTTATTGATGGGTCCTCCGGGCACTGGCAAGACTTTGCTGGCTCGGGCGGTGGCGGGCGAGGCCAATGTCCCCTTCTTCCATATTTCCGGTTCCGAATTTGTCGAAATGTTTGTCGGGGTCGGCGCTTCCCGCGTTCGCGATTTATTCAAAAAAGCCAAGCGTGAATCACCTTCGATTATTTTCATCGATGAAATTGACGCCGTCGGGCGCCAGCGCGGCGCCGGTCTGGGTGGTTCGCACGACGAGCGCGAGCAGACCTTGAACCAGCTCCTGGTTGAAATGGACGGCTTTGATACTGATACCAATGTTATTGTCATGGCGGCGACCAATCGTCCAGACGTCTTGGATCCGGCGCTGTTGCGCCCGGGTCGATTTGATCGCCGGGTTGTTTTAGACGAGCCGGATATCAATGATCGCGAAC
>CALEFQ010000080.1 GCA_937877125.1 uncultured bacterium
ATTGGCGGCGTATCATCAATATTTCGCGACCAATAAAGCGGTCGAGCGGACACTGAAAGCAACGAGCGAGAAAGGGGATCACCGCGGCGGCGTGGTGTGGCACACCCAAGGCAGCGGCAAGAGCCTGACGATGGTTTTCTACGCTCGGAAAATTATTCAAAAACTGGATAATCCGACTCTGGTGGTGATTACGGATCGCAATGATCTCGACGGACAGCTAAAAGATGTATTCGTCAATTGCCAAGAACTGCTGCGGCAAACACCGGTGCAAGCCCAAGGGCGAGATCATTTGAAAGATTTATTGCGGGTAGCTTCTGGTGGGATTGTTTTTACCACGATCCAGAAATTTTTCCCGGAAACCAAAGGTGGCAAATATGATTTACTTTCCGATCGGCGCAATATTGTGGTGATTGCCGATGAGGCCCACCGCAGCCAATACGATTTTATCGACGGCTTCGCGCGCCATATGCACGACGCGCTGCCTAAAGCGACATTTATTGGTTTTACCGGCACGCCGATTGAACTCACTGACAAAAATACTCGTGCCGTGTTTGGCGAATATGTCGATGTTTATGATATCACCCGTGCGGTAGCGGATCATGCCACAGTGCCGATTTATTACGAAGCCCGATTGGCGAAGATTGGACTAGCCGAAACCGAACGACCGAAAATTGACGTGGATTTTGAAGAGCTGACCGAGGGCGAAGAAGTGGCGCGCAAAGAGAAATTAAAAAGCAAATGGGCACGGCTAGAAGCGATGGTCGGATCGGAAAAGAGAATCAAGTTGATCGCGCAAGATGTTATTGATCATTTCGAAAAGCGGCGTGACGCGATGGATGGTAAGGGCATGTTTGTGGCCATGAGCCGGAGAATCGCGGTAGAACTTTATGATGAGATTATTAAGCTGCGTCCCGATTGGCACAGTGATGATTTGAATAAAGGATTTATCAAAGTCGTCATGACCGGCTCGGCGAGTGACCCGACCAATTTCCAGCGCCATATCCATAGCAAAGAGGAACGCAATACGCTGGCGGACCGGATGAAAGATCCCAAAGATGAACTCAAATTTGTCATTGTGCGCGACATGTGGCTGACGGGATTTGATGTACCGTGTTTGCACACGATGTATTTAGATAAGCCAATGCAAGGTCACGGCTTGATGCAAGCGATCGCGCGGGTGAATCGGGTTTACAAGGACAAACCGGGTGGATTAATAGTTGATTATCTCGGAATCGCGCCGGCGCTCAAAGAAGCGCTGCAATACTACGCGGAAGGAGAGCGCAAAGACGCGATCATTTCCCAAGAAGAAGTGATAGGGGTCATGCTGGAGAAATATGAGCTGGTCAAGCAAATGTTCCATCAGTTTCATTATGCCGAGTATTTCACGGCAAACCCAACGGACAAAACGCGGATTATTTCCAGCGCGATTGATTACATTCTGGGTCGTGACAGCGGCAAGAAGCGATATATGCAAACGGTGATTGAATTGTCGCGGTCTTTCTCTCTGGCGGTGCCGCATTCCGAAGCGCTGAAAATCAGAGATGAAGTGGCTTTTTTCCAAGCAGTCAAAGCGGGAATCGCCAAGTTTGAGAAAAGTGACATGAGAGGCGGGCCAACTGACGAAGATTATGATCAGGCGATTAAGCAGATAGTTTCTAATGCAGTAGTTTCTGATAAGGTGGTGAATGTTTTTGATGCGGCCGGATTAAAATCACCCAATGTAGCGATTCTATCGGACGAATTTTTGGCTGAAGTGCGGGATATGAAACATAAAAATATCGCCCTGGAATTGTTGAAAAAATTGTTGAATGACGAATTGCGATCGATGGAGAAGAAGTATTTGATCAAATCTCGGTCATTTGCGGAAATGCTAGAAGGAACCATCAAACGCTATCAAAATCAAACAATCGAAGCGGCCCAGGTAATTTCGGAGCTAGTTGAATTGGCCAAAAAGATTAGGGCGGAGAAAGAGCGGGGGAAAGACATGAAATTGACAGAAGATGAGATCGCCTTTTATGACGCCTTGTGCGCGAACGAAAGTGCCGTGCTGGAATTAGGGGATAAAACACTGCAAAGAATATCACAAGAATTAGTCACGATGTTGCGTAACAATACTTCGATTGATTGGACACTAAAAGAAAGCGTGCGAGCAAAATTACGGGTTTATGTTAAAAAGCTTTTGAATAAATATCATTATCCGCCGGACAAGCAAGAAGTGGCGACGAAGACGGTGCTCGAGCAGGCAGAATTGCTTTGTAAGGATTGGGGGGAAAACAGTTAAAACTAGGTTCGCTCCATAGAGGCAAAAACTGACTCGGTAAATTTTGTAGCAGGATATTATTGTCCACTTGGACAATAAATACCTTTACATAATCTGTGGACTTGCTACGCTAGAATCAGAAACAGAAAACAGGGTAATACTCACATAGGTTTACCCCTCTGTCGGGCAGCCTCAAAAGTCCCAGGGGAATCTTGTGGAGCCAGGGTATTAAAATATTAAGTATATTTTATGGGTAAATTTTTGAAAATTGTATTAATTGTCATCATTGTTATTGTCGCTATCTATTTTGTAGCGGCAATCCCGGCATCACTTGAGGGGTATGTTTGGAATCCATTTATCAGTACGACTATGATGTGGAAAAAAGGTGACGGTAATTACTGGTGGGGAAAAGTACCGTATTGTTTCGGGACGCAGGCAACATGTTATCGGACATGCTCGGAAGATATCTCTTATATCCCTGTTTGCGGGCCGGTCGATAATAACCGAAATGGTGTCATCATGCTTAATAATATGGGGCAAAAAGTAATGTGCAATTCTTCTTCATGCTCGCCCTCGGGAGGGCTTCAATAAGAATGTTTCTTTGGCGACCTGCCAGCACGATTGCAAATTCTGCCGAGAAAATGAAGATTATTAAGTGGCCTTCTATCTATTTATAGATGCCGACTGGTTGTAATTAATCATAAAAAAATGAAATAACGCGGTTATTTGATTATTGCGATCATCATCGGGATCGTGTTGAGTGACGGGGTGTTTTTTTTTTGATACAGAACCCCCAAGGATAATCGACTGTATTATTTGTGCGGTTTTGATAGGATATAGTAGATAACCAAGGCATAAATGAGAAACTTAGAGACATTTAATTCAGAGTTCCAACCTGAATCGGGAAATCGGCCAAAAGAAGAAAACGAACTTTTGGGAAGCAAAGAAGGGGACCGCCGGAGTCTTTTCAGGAAAGCATATGAATCGAAAATGGCAAGAATCCTCGTTATATTAGGTATGCTGGGGATTGGTGGAAAAATAAATTTGGCCGAGCCACAGAGGTTTTCCAGCCCGGCCGCCAAACATGAAACTTTTGAGCGCGCTAGATTTGAATTGGGGAAGCTGGAACAGAAATTTACTAGTGTGATAGAAATTCCCAATCCGCAAAATAGATATATATTACATATTGGTCAAATGCATGGCGGTAACACACTGGAGGAAACGCGGCGAGGGGCTGAGATTTATGACGAAGATTTAAGCCACATTATCGAAAAACAAAAAGATGTCGAAAGCTTATTGATGTGGCTGGCAGATAAACATCAGGTCAGAGATGTCTTTGTAGAAGGAGTAGACCAGACATTGATCACCTTTATTGAAAAAATAAAATCTCACATTATCTCTCGGCCGGACGGCACCAAGAATAATCCGCCGATGCGATGGAATGAGCTAATGTATCTGTCCAGTTTCGCCTCGATACCACAAGAAGGGCTTACTGATCAACAGCGAGCATTCTTGCTGTATCTGGCTACATGTAACGTGACTGAAGAAAAGGAAAAGCTGATTCGATCGTATCATGACTATCAAGCAAATAATGGAAATGTCTTGCCGGAATATGTTCGGTTGTTCAAGGCGTGGGGGGAAACGTCTCGCTTAGATGGTATAGTCACGAGTTTAAGTAATATGGGAAAAGAGATGGCGGAACAGGACCTTTTAAAAAATGACAGGATCTATATTTGGGGAGGAGCGATGAAGCTTTATCTGGAGGGCAAAATACAAGTACATCCAGCAGAAACAATAGAATCAAACGAAACTGCATTTGCTAAATATCCTGGCGGAGAGATGACTTTTACTAACGAACAATTAAAAGATCCGAAAGAACTGGAAAAACTTAGAGCAATTATTGAAGAACGCCAAGCTATTAGCCGGAAAGGGCATGAAATCCGAGAAGATAAAGCTCTGGATCTGATTGTGCATAGCCCAGACTTTGAAACTCGGCAATTTTTTCCATTAATCTACGGCCTGGGACACGACTTTAAAGAGAATGTAGGAAAATTGAACGAACAGATTTCTAACAAGGTTGGATTGATCCGAATTGACTATAAAGAAAAGCGATGAAGAGTGCTAATAAAGCCGATTTGTCGCAATTGATCGAGAACGCTATCATCCACCCCGACCTTATCCTCATGGCCGGCCGGGCTTATTCCGCGAGTTGCTGCGGCTGATCCGAGAAGGGAAGCTACCGAAGCTGAAGGAAGATTGCTGAGGCTAAGCGGCGACGGTCGCTGATCTGCGCGAGTGAGTCACCTCGTTTACCACGGCGAGAGATCGTGGTGAGGGACGGGGTGTTTTTTTTTGAAGCTGAGCTTGTCGAAGGTTGACAAAACCTCCTAAATACTGTAGTTTGGGGCGAACGTAGAACATTGAACAACAGAACATTCACCAAGGAGGTTTACAGGTGGAAAATTCAGATTCTCAGAAACTGCTGTTTTCGGAAACCGGCAAGCAATTGCCGCAGTGTCCGCGGCCGGAGACGCTGCGGCGGGTCTACAGCCTGAGCTGTAGCATGTTGGCCCGGGAGTTCTTCCGACTGCTCCGAGCCGAGGGTATTCGGGCGGTGCTGGACATCCGCGAGAATCGGACGTACCGCGGCTGGTGGGGGTTCAGTTCCTCGGAAGAGGACTTCCGGTATCTCTGCGAGCTGCATGACATCGTCTATTTCGTGGTCGAGTCCCTGGCGCCGAGCAAGGCGATGCGTAGTCGTTTTGCCCGCGATTTCAAGGACGGCAAGCGGGAGAGCGATCGCGATCCGAATGCCTGGACAGAGTATCTGCAGCAGTACCAGGCGCTCTTGCATCAGCGTCGTCCCCTGCGGAGCAGCCCCCTGCACGATATCCTGTACGGTGATTTCGAAGCCGTGGCGATCGTCTGCAGCTGCCGTCATCACGATGACTGCCACCGCAGTTTCGCGGCCGGTATGATCGCGACGCTGCTGCCTGAAGTGGAGCTGAAGGTGATCTATCAGGATGGCCTTGAGCCGCTGCGGGCTTCACCGCGCCGCTACCGGTTCCAGGATTTTCCCTGGGCCGGCCTCAAAGCCAATGCCCCCCACCGGAGGCAGGGATAGTGAGAGCGCTCGTCTTTTCCCATACGATTATGGGCGGCGGGCAGGGCTTCTGTGTCACCATCGGCAACGAGGTTGACGGGGGAGTCTACCAGTGGCGGCTGCGGGTCAGGCCCAATCAGAGTCTGCTATACACTCACTTCGGCATCCAGGGATTAGTGCTTCGCCGACAGCTGCGGCCCGGAAGCATCATTGAAATCGAGCACCCGTTCCAAGTTGCCGCCGAGGACCGTCGGATCACCCACCCGGAAGACGTGGTGATGGCTCAGCCGCCGCGGATGGAGATCGTTGATCCTCAGGGCGGTGTCGAACATATGTCTCGTTTGGCGGAGCGCCTGGCGTTCGGCAGTGTGGCGGAGTTGTTTCCGGGGATGTTCGCGGACAACCAGAAGTGGTATCGTCCGGGACGAGAGCCGAATGCGCGCGCGGTCGGCTATGTCCGGGTGCAGGCGGTGGATTTTTTTCTTGACGGGGATAATCTGCGCGCTTGGCTGACGGATGAGGCCGGCAATCGCTTCAACATCAAAGTGGTCGGGATTGACTTGGTCAACCGCGAGGTCAATCCGCAGAACATCTATCTGGCGCGGCTGTCGCTAGCGAATCCATTTGCCGGTCAGTACTGGGCGCACACGGCGCATCCGAGCCGGTGTTACCTGATGCTGTCGCACGTGATTGGTCGGTAGGCCAGAAGGAGGAATGATTTTTGAGCCCTTGCTTGAGAAAGTGAGGGCTCTTCTCTTTGGTCTGATTTTTGACGGGGGATTATTTCTAGGTTTCATAGTATATAAGAGATCACTTTGGGGTTTGTAAACATAAAGAATGAAGTAACGTAGAAAATTCGAATCCTGTTTTTGTTTTCGCATGTCCCTAATGGTATAATCTATTTATGGATGCAAGTCGGTTACAATTAACCATAAAAAAATGAAAAAACGCGGTTATTTGATTATTGCGATCATCATCGGAATCGTGGCGATTACTGGGGTTTTGATAGTCAATCAAGGGTACATAAACCAAACGGGAACCGGACTTCTTTTTTCCTCCGGCAACAAGACCACTCCCGTCCCCGTCGTCACCGGCCAGCCCCGGGTAATTTCTAGCTCAAGCGAAGCGGTGACCCAGATTAATCAGGCCATGTCGAATCAGTCCAGCCAATCATTCAAGCTCCCGTATGACATTGACGTCCAGGGGCAATTCAATAGTGCCGACCGGACTTACCAAATTTCTTTTTACAAAGATTTCGGGGATCAACCGCTGGCCGACGAACAATTTGAATTCAGCCGCCAGATAGTTCGGGATCTCTTGGCGGAGCATTCCCGCAATTTCAAATCTGACGCCGCCGTCCAGCAGAGCCGCCAAATAGCGGAACGAATCGGCCAGCCGATATTCAAGGAATTAATCCTGGGCTCAAATTTCAACGATGCCTTTCTCCAGCAAAACTATCCCCAAAATTATACTAATGGCTGGTTTTGCACTAAATCTAACTGTGACATCTGCGGGCTCGGTTCCTGCGGGACTTTTTGTATCGGGGGCGGAGATGGCAGCTGCTTTTTATCCCAAACCGGGATTACCTTGGCTGACGGGCGGTCAAAAGCGATTGATCAAATTGAGGCAGGAGATCAGGTCCGGTCTTGGGATATGGCGAGCGGCCAATTCGTGTCTTCCGCCGTTACCGGCGTGGCTAAGTCAAATAAATCCGAATACTACCTGATCAATAATAAGCTCAAGGTAACTTCCGAACACCAGGTGCTGGCAAACGGCAATTGGATCCGCGTCGCGGATCTAAAAATAGGCGATCAGCTTCAGACCGCTGATCCCGAGATGACGGTGATTACCAGCCTGACCAAAGAGGAAGCGGATGTGCCTGTGTTCAGTTTGGCGCTGGACGGGCCCTATCACAACTATTTTGCCGACGGGGTATTGGTGCACAATGTTAAGTTCTTTTTCAGAATAAAATTCTGGATAAATTGGGGTGATGAATATTAGGGTTGCCTGTCGGGAGATCTAATAAAAGACAGCTCTCGGACGAGAGCTGTCTTTTGCTTTTGACCGCTGCCAGGAAAAAGTGATAAAATAGTGCAAAATAACGAAATCAAAAATATGCCAATTCCCCAAAAAACATCATCATCGAGAGTTGAGCGCTCTCTCCAAGAAAAAGTCGTCCTGGCCATTTCCTTGGCGGCCATTATATTTTTCGTCTATATTTTACTTAGTGTTAATATCTTCCCGGCGCTAGGCATCAACCTGCCGATTATTCCGTTTTCCGATGGCCTAAAAATAATCACGGCCTCTATCGCCGCCTTCTTTTGCTTCTGGTATTTTCGAGGGCTGAAAACCGCTTTGATCGGCTTCATCGCGATTTTCTGGTTAACCTGGTTGCTGGAATTTTTAAGCGGACATCTGGGCATTTTTGGCGGGACTTATTCCTATGACCAAGCAAATTTCCCCGGCCCGGTGATTGGCGGGACGCCTCTCTTCCTCGGGTTCCAGCACTATGCTTATTATTTCTTCATGTCGTATTTCATCGCGAATCTGATCATTGACAGCTCGGTTTTTTCTCGTGTCCAGAGTTGGTGGAAACGTTCCTTGTTTGTTTCTTTTATTTCGAGTTTTATCGTGGTTGGGATCGACATGCTGGCTGATCCGGTTCAGGTAAACGTGTTCCATTTATGGCAATGGACCAATACTTCCGAGTATTATTCGATCCCGTACAATAATTACCTCGGTTATATCGTCATCTATACGATTCTGCTGTTTGTTTATAAATATATTGAGAAAAAATTGAAAGCCGAAAGTATCGGGCCGACCCTGCTGATTATCGGACTGGTGCCATTGATCATGTATTTTTCTCGATATTTGGAATACGCCTCGGCCGATCTGGGCGGGATCTTCCTGATCGGCGGTCTGACAATGCTCTTGCCTGGTATTATTGCGGTCGACCGCTTATTGCTTTTTATCAAAAAAGAGAAATCAGAAAAATCCGGGCTGCCTAGTGACCGCTAGGTTGGCTAAGTTGGACGGCAAAATAAAAACCAGCGCGAGCCCGCGCCGGTTTTTTTATCTATTATTTCCGCAACTGCTCAATTTCTTTTTTCAGCTCCACCATTTTTATCTCGCGGTCGATCATGATCTGATTCAGTTTGGTCAGCTCGGCGATCTTTTTCCGGACGGTGATTTCCGCCTGTTTTTTAGCGTCTATGTCGATGATCGAGCCGACGATCCGGATCGGCCGGCGGTCGGCGTCATATTTGGTGATGCCGGTGGCGGCAAACCAGCGGAAAGAGCCGTCCCGGTTTTTGAGGCGAAATTCCGTCTCAAACGGCCGGCCGGTCTTGAAGCAGGTATCAATCAGTTCAAAAGTGCGGTTCAAGTCTTCCGGGTGGAAGAGGCGCTTGAAACTCGAGAGGTCGGGTGTCAGCGAACCTGGTTTGAAGCCGAGCAGCTGGCAAAAGCGGGGAGAAAAATTGAGTCTCTGCCCGGCGATGTCCCAGTCCCAGATCCCGGCGCCGGAACCGGCGATGACCAGCTCATAAGTTTCTTTGGCTGATTCCAGCTGGCTTTCCAGCTCCTTTTTTTCTTTGATAGTTTTTTCCAGGCTGGAAATACGGGCCTCCAGGTCGGAGCGGAAATTGAAAATCTCCCAGAATTTTTTCGGTTTCTGGCGTTTTTCCTCGGCGTAACCGCCTGATTTCAGCAGGAGCGCGATCAGCGGAGCGGCGATCAGGGAGAGGATCACCCTGACGGCCAAATTACCTTTCAGCATCGACAGGTACAGCTCGCTATTCCCGAAAACGCCGGTGGTGAAGATAAAGGTATCCACGACCAGCACGGTCAGAGTTACCAAGAAAATCTTGACCAGGAAATTAAGTTTCTTGATTTTGGACCACAGCTCCCATAAAATCGCCAGGAGAAAAACATCGATGATGATCGCCAGCAATGACCAGAAATAAGTGGCGGCGGTGGACCAGGTGAGCTCAACCCAACCGGACGTATCCGCCTGTTGGCTCAGCAGATAGGTTGTCAGGATATAGAAAAAGGAAGACCCGAGGATGACGCCCAGGGCCAGCCGGCCGGCGCGCGGGCCCTCAAACAAATACAAGAACAGGGTAATGAACATCAGCGTGGTGAAGAAGGAAACCGAGCTGATCAGAAAAAACAAATCACCAGCCACGATGGAAAATCCCAGGTCGCTTAGATTATGCGTTAGCAGGGTGAGGATCGCCAGGTAAGCGTACAGGGGGATCAGGGTAAATTTTGATTTCAGCCGGTATAAAATCACCACGATCAGCCAAAAAAAGATAGTCTGAACCGCCAGAATTGTCAGGGCTATATACATAAAAATTTTGTTTTAGAAACAGGTAGGTACAAACTTATTATATCATAATTACCTTTGCTCGCTAAATCATTTACGATAGCGGTTTTCCGGTGAGACAAGACTAGTTTTATATAAATACTTGACAGGATTTCCCCCGGAGTTATAATGGGTATATAACCATTTAATCTTATTACTATGCCTCGACCTTGGCGCCAACGGCGCGTACAAATTAGTCCGGAAGCGACTCATTTTAAGCCCCAGGGGATTCCGCTGGCTAATTTAGCGTCGATTACCTTGCACTTTGATGAATTGGAAGCGGTTCGGCTGGTTGATTTTGCTGAGATGGAACAGACGGCCGCGGCCCAAAAAATGGGCGTGCCGACGACGACATTTCAGCGGACTCTCTATTCGGCACGAAAGAAAATTGCCGAAGCTTTGATCTATGGCAAAGCAATCGAGATTAAAAATAGAGAGGAGGTGATATTTATGCCAGGTAGAGACGGAACCGGTCCTAAGGGGACTGGATCATGTAGCGGACAGGGCCGAGGTTGCCGCCACGGAGTTTTTGGGCGCGGTCCGGCCGGTCAATGCGTTTGTCCTTCTTGCGATACCAAGGTGCCTCACAAGCGGGGCACGCCTTGCGCGCAACAGACTTGCCCCAAGTGCGGTGCCAAGATGTTGCGGGCCTCGGAGTAGAATCTCTTAGTGCGACGCCGGCGAGGACCGGCGTTTTGCATTTTACTTAAAATTAAATTATGTTTGGGATTATTGCAATCTAAGGCCCAATCAAAAACCGCCGGCTAGACAGCAAGCGGTTTTTGGTTGGACTAGCCGCGTTTCACGTTGATAGCGGCCGGGCCCTTGGGGGTCGTCTCAGTTTCGAAAGAGACGGTGTCGCCCTCTTTGAGTTCATTGAATTGAACGCCGACGAGCGATTTGCTGTGGAAGAACAGGTCTTTTTCCTGGCCTTCGACGGCGATGAACCCGAAGCCACGATCAGTGAGCTTCTTGATAGTTCCAGTCATAGACTTGGTTGGCTCTTTAGTTGCTAAATTGACTCGATTAAGTATGTTGAGAAAATCGACTTCTTTTCTAACGATAACTTAATACCTGTCTATTATACGGCATATCTCTTTTCTTGGCAAGTCCCGGCCGGTTTTCCTTATATTAGTCAATATCGGCCCCTGTTTGTTATAATAACAAAGCAAACTATTCAGCCGCATTTTTATGTATTATTTGTATATCGTAAAGTGCGCCGACGGCACTTTTTATACCGGGATCACTACCGAATTATCCCGGCGGATGCGCGAACACAATCGGACCGCGCACGGCGCCAAGTATACGGTTGCCCGCCGCCCGGTTCGCCTGGTTTTTTCCCGCGCGTTCGCCAATCGGTCGCGCGCCGCCCGCGCGGAAGCCCGCTTGAAGCGGCTTAGCCGGGCCGAGAAAAAATCTGTCATAAACGGCAAAATCGTGCTATAATAATTATTAGTTATATGATTCATCATTAATCCTCATCATATGAAAGGATTCAACGCCAACATTGAAGCCGAAACCTTAAAAAACACTGATTTCCGCCATGTGCTCTATACCGGCAAACACAGCCAGCTAGTGCTGATGAGCCTTAAGCCTCAAGAAGAAATCGGGATGGAAGTCCATAAAGAAAACGACCAGTTTTTCCGTTTTGAAAAAGGGGAAGGCAAATGCATTATTGACGGTAATGAGTATTCCTTGGCTGACGGCAGTGCCATTGTGGTCCCGGCCGGCGCCCAGCACAATATAATCAATGTCTCAAAAACTGAAGAATTAAAACTCTACACCATTTATTCTCCGGCGCACCATCAGGATGGGATTGTTCGGGCGACCAAGGCGGAAGCGGAAGCGCAGGAAGCGGAATTCGACGGCCAAACAACCGAGTAGAAAAATCAAAAATATTAACTGGCTTTAATTGGCCAGAGGAGACAAAAATGAAAAAACTAATAATCGGGCTTAGCGTGGTCCTGGGCGCCGTCTTGTTTTTTGCGTCCGCGGGATTGGCGCAAGCCGTCAGTTGGGAAAAAATTCCCACCGAGCAGTATTGGACCGCCGCGAACGTGAACAAGCTTGCCTTTGCGCCGTCGGTCTGGGGCGGACACATGTATCTCTCAATGACGAGCTCCGCCGGAGCCGAAGTTTGGCGCAGCAGCGGCGGGACTGATTGGGAACGAGTTAGTAGCGGCGGTTTTGGTGATACTCATAATTTTTTCATTGAAGATTTCGCGATTTTCAACGGGGATCTTTACGCGGTCGCGGCCAATTTTGTCACGGGGACGGAAGTCTGGCGCACCCGCAACGGCACGGATTGGAATCAAGTCGGCGGCGACGGTTTTGGTGATCCTAATAACATCGCCGAATTTGTGGCGCTAGAAGTTTTTGACGGCCGGCTTTATGCGGGGACCGGTAACCATGATACCGGCGTGGAAATCTGGCGCACCGAGAACGGCACCGACTGGTCGCAAGCTAATCAGGATAATTTCGGCGAGACCCCGCTTTCGGAGTACGAAGTTTTTGACTTATATGCCTTTGACGGCCAACTCTATTGCGGTACGGTTGCTGTCAGCGGCGGTAGTATTTGGCGGACCGATAATGGCACTAGCTGGAATAGATTAGTGGATAACGGTTTTGGCGACGCCCATAATTACAGTATCGGTTCTTTCGTGAAATTCCAAAACACCCTTTATGCTTTTACCTATAATGACGAGACGGGCACTGAGGCTTGGCGCTTTGATGACGGCGAAACTTGGTCTCAGGTGAATACCGACGGTTTTGGTAATGCGGAAACCTATTGGGTTTTCATGCGGCCGGTGGTGGCCGACGGACGTCTTTATGTCGGTTATACCAATCCGCACAATGGCGCCGGAGTTTTTAGCACGGCTAACGGAGTTGATTGGACGGTCGAAATGTCTGACGGCCAGGGCGACATCAACTCTTACGCGATTTACGGGATGGCTCTGTGGGGCGATCGGATTTACACGGCTTATAGTTCTTACGATTCAGCCAAGCTTTATCGCTCGGACCGGGTCAATATTTATCCGCAGGGATATTTGGTAACCGCGGCTGGCGCCGGGGCCGCTCCCTGGGTGCGCCGCTTTAACGCTTACGGCCAGGAACGGACTCCGCCCAGCAATCTGATGGCTTTTGCCAGTACTTTCCGGGGCGGGGTTAATGTAGCCACGGGCGATCTGGATGGCGATGATATTGATGAGATCGTCGTTGCCCCGCGGGGCAACGGCGCGCCGCAAGTGCGGGTTTTCGGCCAGGACGGCCAGGTAAAATTCAATTCCAAGGGATTTTATGCTTATGACAAAAATCTGCGCTGCGGCGCTGATGTCGCGGTCGCCGATGTTGACGGCAACGGGACGAATGAAATCGTCACGATTCCTGGAACCGGTTGCGGTCCCCAGGTGAAAGTCTTTGACGCCAACGGTGATGCTGTTTTGACGCTTGGTTTCTTCGCTTACGCCAAGGGGATGCGAGCCGGGGCGCGTCTGTCGGCTGGCGATGTCAACCAGGACGGCCGAGCGGAGATTGTCACGATTCCGGATCACGGCGTCCCGGGCCAAGTGCGGATTTTCGACTATACCGGCAAGGTGAAAGGAACCGCTGGTTTTTATCCATACGGAACCCAGCGGACCGGCGGCGACGTGGCGGTAGCGGACCTCAATGCTGACGGCAAGGATGAAATTATTACTGTCCCTGGCGAGGGCTTCCCGGCGCAGGTGCGAATTTTTGACTCGACCGGCAAAGCCAAGCTCAATCCCGGCTTCTTCGCATATCAGCGCAGCCTCAAAACCGGTTTCCTGGTCAATGCCGGCGATCTGAATCGCGACGGCCAGGCGGAAATAGTGACCGTGCCCAAGACCGGCGCTCCCGCCCAAGTCCGGACGTTCAAGTATAACGGCGCGGCGATTTTCACGCCCGGATTTTATGCCTATGCCGCTTCCCAGAAAGCCGGAGGCGATGTGACTGTAGGGAATTTCTAAAAAATTGTGCTGGTTGATACGAGAGAGGTGTGGCCTTAAGTCCACACCTCTTTTAACTCTATTTTGTCAGGTCGGGGGATTTAAGCTAAGATAAATATATGACTAGAAAAATTTGTTTTATTCTCATAATTTTGATCGCGGGGGCCCTGGCCGCGCTAGCCTGGTACTGGGGGCAAAAAGAATTTTCCCCGATTAATAATCCGGTAAGAAATAGCGAGATAATTCCGACGGCGATTAGCGTCGCCCCGAGTCCGCTCGTAACACCGGCCGAGCTGTCTGGACTGGTTTCTCCTCTCGACCGGCCGGCGTCGCGCGCCAGCAAGAAAAAATTTGGGCAATATATTACTCCCGCCGATTCTCCGATTCAGCCGGAGCGATTCCGTGGCTACCATACTGGCGTGGACTTCGAAATTTTTCCAGAAGAGTTGAATGAAGATGTTGCGATTAAAGCGATTTGCTCCGGGAAATTAGAAAGAAAAGAAACAGTTAGCGGCTATGGGGGAGTGGCTGTCCAAAGTTGTACCATAGACGGGGAGCCGGTCACGGTGCTTTACGGCCATTTACAGCTAGCCAGTATTTCTAAAAATGTCGGCGACTCGCTAGTGGCCGGAGAGTCATTGGCCATTTTGGGTGCCGATAAAAGCGCGGCCACGGACGGTGAGCGGAAACATTTGCACCTGGGGATTTCCCGAGGGGACGAAATCAATGTCCGAGGATACGTTTCGGATCCGGCCGAATTGAGCCGGTGGCTTGATCCGTGCGAGTATGTTTGCCGGTGATGGCAGTGTCGGCGTTTTGTTCGACTATTATCACGCGCCCCGGGCGGCCCAGCTAAATCCGATTGAGGCCCGGCGGTATGAGTAGTCCCGAAGATCTAAAGACCAAAAAATAAAATCTAAGACAAATTAAAATTTAAAATATAAAGTCCGACGGGGCTTTATTTATTTTAGATTTAATCTTGTTTTAGATCTTTAAATTTTTGATTTTATATTTCGTTCTCAACCCCTTGCTTTTTCTTTGATTTGGAATAAACTAGCTAGACCCGGCGTAGTATCAGATGAGGGTTTTTTTATTTGATTTAAGCCAAAAATTATGGAAAATTCTAATTCTGTCACTCCCGCCAAACCGAAGAAAACCTGGCTGATTACCCTAATAGCCGTCGCGATTATCGCCGGGGCGATCGGTTTTGTTATTTCTCATTTTCTGGTGTCGCGGCCGGGCGACCTGGGCGCCCGCGCTTTTCCGGGCGGCGGACCGGCGGGTGACGGGAGCGACATTTGCGACCGAATTAACGACGGCTCACTGCCGGCCGGCCCGGACGGATCGGGAAATAATGACCAATCCGGTAAATTGCAAGAATATTGCGCCGACGGAGAAATCGACGAGACCGAACGGGCGGAGATGGAAGCGAGTCGCCCGGCGCGTCAGCCCGGCGGCCGCGCAATAGGGAACTAAACTTATGAAGATTTTTGATTTTATCAAAGCGCACAAAATTTTAATGGCCCTGGTGGCCGCGGGGATCATTATCGGCGGCTATTTTTTGATCACGTCCCTGATGTCCCGCCCGGCGGATGATACCCGGTACCAGACGGCGCGGGTGGCGTCCGGCACGATCACCCAGACGATTTCCGGAAGCGGGCAAGTCGCCGATGCCAATGAGGTTTCCCTGGCGGCCGCGGTTTCAGGCGAAGTCACCAAAATTTATGTGGGCGAAAATGAAAGCGTCGCGGCGGGGGACTTGCTCTTCCAGCTGGATGTCGAAGATTACAATCGGACGGTGGCCGGCGCCAAAATTGATTTAGAAAAAGCTAAGTTGCAGCTGGAGACTTTGCGGCAGGGCCCGGACACGTCTAAGATTTTAGCCGCCCAGGGTGCTATCGAGAAAGCCCGGGCGGATTTGTCGGCTTTGAAATTAAAGCAGAAACAAGAGCGGGCGGCCGCCGATGCCAATGAGGAATCGGCGACGGCGCATCTCGCCGATTTGAATGCGAGTGATCCCAACTACGACACCTTGCGCGAAAAATATACAACCCAATTGACGACGGCCCAGCAAACTCTGGAAAGCTTAGATAAGACCGGTCCGGCGGATCTGCGGCTGGCGGAAGCCGCCGTACGAGAAAAAGAAGCGGCTCTCGACGAACTTCAGTCCGGGGCGACCGAAGCGGAAATTCGCAGCCAGGAATTGCTGGTGGAAAAAGCTCGTAATGACTTAAGCGAAGTGCAAGATAAGGCCGAGGATTATCAAGTGCGCGCCCCTTTTGACGGCGTGGTTACGACTATCAATGTGGCGGTCGGGGACAGCGTTTCTGGTGGCGGCAGCGGGACATCGTCCGCCGTCAGCAGCTTGACTGGCAGCGCCGCATCGACTGGCGCCGGGACGTCTTCTAGCTCCGTTTCCAGTTCCGGCAGCCAAGGCCTGGCTACCTTAGTGACCGGGAAAAAGCAGGCGGCTATCACCGTCAATGAAGTGGATCGGCCCAGCCTCAAAACGGGCCAATCTGCGGCCGTCACTTTTGACGCGATCGCGGACCTGACGCTTCCGGGAACGGTGACCAAAATAGACGCCGAGGGCACGGCCAGTTCCGGAGTAGTTACTTACGGGGTGATCATTTCTTTGAATGAGGCGGATGAGCGGGTGGCCGATGGCATGACCGCCTCGGCTGAGATTACCGTGGCCGAAGCGGAAAATGTCTTGGTCGTTTCTAGCGCCGCGGTTTCTACCAGGGACTCGGGTGCCAGTTACGTGAAGGTAATCAGTCCCGGCGGCGCAGCGCGACAGGTGACGGTGCAAACCGGCCTGACCAATGATACCGAAACGGAGATTACCTCCGGCCTTAAAGCCGGCGAGGAAGTGGTGATCAGCGAAACTTCTAATAGTTCAACTAAAACCTCGACTAATAATTCTGCGAACAACTCCGCTTCCCGGGAACGGGAAGGCTTTATGCCGATGAGCGGCGGTATGGGAGGCCCGCCCCAATGATCGAATGCCGAAATATTACCAAGGCGTATTATAGCGGCGAAGTTGAAACCCGGGCGCTGCGGGGCATCTCACTGAAGATTGAAAAAGGGGAGTTCGTCTCCATCATGGGCGCGTCCGGATCGGGGAAGTCGACGCTTATGCACATTTTGGGTTTGTTGGACACGCCGACCGGCGGCCAATATATTTTCTCCGGTAAAAACGTTACTGAATACAGCGAGAACCAGTTGGCCGATATCCGCTTACGCCAGATCGGTTTTGTTTTCCAATCGTTCAATTTATTACCGCGGACTTCGGTTCTGCGCAATGTCATGTTGCCTTTCGTTTATCAGGGAATTCCCCAGCGAGAACGGGAAGCGCGTGCGCGGCAGGCGTTATTAGACGCCGGTCTGACAGACCGGCGTCTGTGGAACCACAAGTCAAATCAATTGTCGGGCGGACAGATCCAGCGCGTGGCGATCGCGCGCGCCCTGGCCAATAACCCGGCGCTTATTTTTGCCGACGAGCCGACAGGCAATTTAGACAGTCGATCCGGCGAAATCGTGATGGGCACTTTTGAGAAGCTCAATAAAAAAGATCGGCGCACTATTATCGTCATTACCCACGAAGTCGAAGTGACTGAATTCACCGATCGGGTTATCACGATCCGGGACGGCTTGATTGAATCCGACCGGCCTAATTCGCGCAAGCGGACTATAAAAGAGGGGCTGCATTTATAAGGCAAAAGTTGAAATAAGGATTTCACTTTTGACTTTTGATTTTTGACTTTTGACTTAGCTCAACATGAAACTTTCCGATCTTCTTAAAGAGACTTACATTGCCCTGACGGCTAATAAGGGCCGGTCAATTTTGACTATTCTCGGCATTGTCATCGGCATCGCCTCGGTGGTCTGGCTGATGTCTGTTGGTACGGGGGCGC
>CALEFQ010000081.1 GCA_937877125.1 uncultured bacterium
CATCGGCGCGGACTCGCGGCAAGTTTACCAGCGCCTGGATATCGGAACTTCCAAGCCGACCCCCGAAGAAATGGCGCTGATTCCCCACCATTTGATCAACGTTTGCCCGCCCGAGCATAAATTTTCCGTCGGCGAATACCGTCAGTTAGCCGAAGGCGCCATCGCCCAGGTCCTCGCGAAAAAGCATTTACCTCTATTGGTCGGCGGAACGGGACTTTATCTTGACGCCGTCGCGGGCGAATTGGTTATTCCGGAAATCCCCGCCCGAGCTGACCTGCGCGCCGAATTAGAAACTAAGTCTTTTGCCGATCTTTATTCCCAACTAAAAAACCTTGACCCTAAGCTGGCCCAAACAATTGACCGGCATAATAAAAGACGCCTGGTCAGAGCCGTGGAAGTCTGCTTGGTCACTGGCCGACCATTTTCGCAGTTGCGTCGAAAAAGAACCTCCCCCTACCAAACACTCTGGCTGGCTATCAGCTGGCCGAGAGCCGAGCTGTATCGGCGCATTGATGTCACCATCGATCGGATGCTGAAACAAGGATTAAAACAGGAAGTCGCCCGCTTAATTAACGACGGCATTTCATTCACCCGACTTTTCGAACTGGGATTGGAATACCGATATATCGGCGAATTAGTGGCGCACCGCTTAACGGCGGAACAGGCAATTCAACGCCTGAAATTTGCTTCCCACCAATACGCCAAACGACAATTAACCTGGTTTAAGCGCAACCCGCAGATTCACTGGCTTAAGCCCGCAACGGCGGGCGACACCGCTGCCGCCCTGATCGACAAATTCTTAAAAAACTAAAAACAGCCCCGGGAAAAACAGGACTGTTTTTATATTTGGCCGCCCGGATGACACTGCCGTAACGACCTAACAATTATTTAGACTTTTTCCGAATTAACCGTTGCTCCCCCATTACCAGTAAGGAAACCTGACGGGGTCGGGCGCGATCCAGTTCCACAAAGAAAATGCGCTGCCACCGGCCAAAATCAAGTTTTCCTTTGATGATATTTAAAGTCACGCTCGTATCCAGCAACACGGCATTGCAATGGGAATGGCCGTTCTGGCATTCGCCTTGGCACATATTGACGGTCCGAATCTCAAAGTTGTCGTGATTATATCGGCCGCGCGGCGAAAAAAGCTTTTCCCAATTTTGCCGGAAATCCTTGATCAGCAGCGGTTCATTTTCATTGACATATACCGCCGCCGAGGTGTGTTTTGACTGGACATTGACCAATCCCTGGCTGACCCGGCATTTTTTCAGAAAGGACTCCACCCGATCCGTTAGATCCAGGAAATCATATTTGCCCTTCGTGCGGAACTTAACCTCCAGATACCTGGTAATCATCATTTTAATTTTGCCCGTAAGGCCTCACGAGCCTTTTGCGGATCAACTTTACCCTTGGTCGCTTTCATTACCTGTCCGATCAAGTATTGTAATACGTTCTGGTTGCCCCGCTTAAAGTCAGCTACGGGACCGGGATTGTTTTTTATGACTTGCTCAACGGCGCCCGTTACGGATTTGTCGTCACTGACCTGACGCCAATCGTTATCGTCGATAATCTGGGACGGATCTTTACCGGTTTGGTACATCTCTTTCAGCACCCGTTGCGCCGTTGAACTATTGATAACGCGTCGGTGGACCAAGCTGATAAACTCAGCCATGTTTTCCGGATTGATTTTAATCTGGTTGGCCGAAACCCCGTCACTCTTCAGATATTTCAGCAATTCACTCAAGATCCAATTAGAACATAATTGGGCCATGACGGCTTTGGGGCTGGGGCGATCTTCCGCCCCGATTCCACCCGCCGAAGCCAGCCATTCGTCTAATTCTGAAACGGTATTCTCGAAAAAATCAGCCAAAACCGGATCGGCGGCCAGGACTTTCGCGTCTGCCTCTTTCACTCCGACCTGATCGATCAGGCGTCTTTCGCGTTCCCGGGGCATTTCTGGTAATTCGCGCCGAACCGAGGCAATGAACTCTTCGTCAAAACGCAGCGGCGGCAAATCAGGTTCGGGAAAATAGCGATAGTCATGCGCTTCTTCTTTGGACCGCTGGGCGGTAGTCACCCCGCTGACATCACTCCAGCCGCGGGTTTCTTTGACGGTTTCTTTTTCTTTTCCGGAAGACAGCAGTTCCCGGAGGCGAGCCTCTTCAAAGCTCAACGCCCGCTCCACCGACCGGAAAGAATTCATATTTTTAATTTCGACGATCGCGGTCGTCCGCACACCGTCGCGCACGCTGATATTGGCGTCACAGCGCATCTGCCCTTTTTCCATATCGGCATCAGACACCCGAATCGTGCGTAAAAGCTTTTGGACTTCCTGCAAAAAAATCCGAGCCTGGGCCGGCGTCCGCAAATCAGGCTCCGTCACAATTTCCATCAAAGGCGTACCGGAACGATTATAATCAACCAGACTGTTTTTTTTATCGGCGGCGTGAATAAGTTTACCGGCATCTTCTTCCAGATGAATCCGGCGCAGGCGCACCCGGTGATCTTTTTTCTCAAATGGGAAAACCAGCTCGCCTCCTTGAACAATCGGACGGTCATATTGCGAAATCTGGTAACCCTTAGGCAGGTCCGGATAAAAATAACTTTTGCGATCAAATTTAGAGAAATCGGAAATCTTGCCTGACAGTGCTAAACCGGCCAAAACAGTAAAACGAACCGCCTCGGAGTTAATGACCGGCAAGGTACCGGGATGCCCTAGGCAAATCGGACAGATATTCGTGTTCGGCGGAACCTGCTGCGCCTCATTGCGGCAACGGCAAAACATCTTGGATTCAGTTTTGAGTTGGGCGTGGATTTCCAGCCCGATGACCGTTTCCATATTGTTTATATTTCTATTTTCGCCAAAGCTTCATTTAGCTTTTTCAAGGCGTCAGGGAAATCAGCGAACTCAATCTCATGAATGACAGCCGGACACCCGCGAATCAGACGAGAAACATTGGTTCCCTTTTCTGACATCAGAATTATAATGGCATTTTGGGCCCGAGCCGCTTCCACTTCCATGCCGACCCCCAACGAAGGCTGGCCGACGTAGGCAATCACCACATCGGCTTCCTTTAGGTCGCGCATTTCCCGGTCATAAACTTCGGCCGGCGAAGACGCGGGAAATTCTTCGGGATCGATAAAGTGATGAGGTACGAACGTCTGCCAGCCGTGCCGACGGCACACCAAAGCCAATTGATCGTAGAAATCAAGAAATTTCTTTTTTTGCCCTTTCGGCAGATTGGTGATAATCCCAGAGATATGGGCCCGAACCTTTTTCATAAACTAAAACAAAATCAATCCCGCTTAAGCAGGATTGATTCGAACCGCCGGACTCATTGAAGTCTTGACGATTGCTTTTTTTACTAAAGCGCCTTTTATTTTGGCCGGCTTGAGTTTATTGACCGCCTCTAAGAACGCTTCCAGGTTTTTGACCAAATCGGTTTCCGAAAAAGACAGCTTGCCGATCAACTGGTGCAGATTGCCGCCGTCATCCATACGGAAATTAACCTTACCGCCTTTTAGAGCTTTGACGGCCTTGGCAATATCGGGGGTCACGGTTTCTGTTTTTGGATTCGGCATCAGTCCCTTCGGTCCGAGAATAGGAGCAATCGGGCCAATTTCTCTCATCATGGCCGGTTCGGCCACCGCCGCGTCAAAATTAATGACTTTTTTAAGTTTTATCTCCTTGATCAGCTCCTTGCCCCCGACAACATCAGCCCCTGCCGACTTGGCTTCCTTTTCTTTTTCCGGAGTACAGAAAACCGCCACGCGTTTTTCCTTGCCGGTGCCGGCCGGCAACACGACCGAACCGCGAATCAACTGAGAGCTCTGCGACGGATCAACATTAAGGCGAATGTGAATTTCGACCGAAGGCGAGAATTTCACCTTCGAAATTTTCTTCAGCAGCGTAATCGCTTCCGCCGGCTGGTAAGCTTTGGCCTCTACTAATTTCTTTTCGTCTTGATAACGTTTGCTTCGAGCCATAAAATTTCCTTCGTGGTCATAATCCCCCCTCACTCAGGCCATGGAAAATCATACCAAGGCCTGGGTGAGGGGGGTCCCACTTTTAAGGTTAAAAATGAAGGATATTGCCATACCCGTCATCGATTGCTAGTATAAGCTAATCTTATGAAAATTGCAATTCTTTTAACCAGTCTTTACACCATCCCGGAAATTACCCGGGAACTAATTCATGCCCCCCATGAATTGGCTTTCGATTTGGCTGCCGCCCTGGTCAAAAAAGGCCACCGCGTCACTCTTTTTACCTGCAGCCGGCAAGCGACGCCGGCCCGGATCATCAATCCCGATTTACGTTCTTTTTACCGACGTCTGAAAGCTTCCGGCTTGACGGCCTTATCATTCAGCCAGCAATACCGCTTGGCCTGGCAAAGCTATGACCAGCTGGCGGACAGCGAGCTGACAGCGACCGCCTTTCGCCAAGCTCAAATCGGCCAATTCGACGTTTTACACCATTTTATGACCAACGGCCAGGCTATGTATTATTGCGACCGGATCCACGCCCCTTCTCTGTTTACCATTCACGATCCCCTGGATTTGACCCCTCAACTGCAGCAACAGCTTAATTTCAACCGACATTGTAATTTCGTGTCCATCAGCCGAAACCAGCGCCGCGCCAATCAATATTTGCATTTTGTCGCCACTGTTTACAACGGAATCAATCTGAAAAAATTTCGTTTTAATACGCGCGGCGGTGAAAACCTGATTCATTTCGGACGGCTGCTCCCCAAAAAAGGCGTGCACCTGGCCCTGGCCGCGGCCAAAAAAGCCAAGCAAAAAATCTACCTGGCCGGCAACGCTTATGACCGTAACCAACCGTCCAGTTATTTTAACCGAGCGATCAAGCCGTTCCTGGGCGACCAGGCGCGCTACCTGGGGTATATCGGCGATCCTCGAAAACGCTCCGCTTTCCTGGGCCGAGCCAAAGCCTTCCTCTTCCCTTGCTCCTGGGAAGAGCCCTTCGGGCTGGCCGTTATTGAAGCACTGGCCTGCGGCACGCCCGTCATCGCCTTCGGCCGCGGCGCGATTCCGGAAATCATGGTCGACGGCCAAACCGGCTTCGTCGTTAAAAACGAGTCCGAAATGATCCGGGCGATAAAAAAAATCGATCAGATCGACCGAGCCGACTGCCGCCGCCACGTGGAAAAATATTTTTCTACCCAGCGGATGGCGAACAATTATGAAAAAGTTTACCAAAGATTGCTCAACAAAAAAACCTCGCCTGTTTAACCAGCCAAGCAAGGTAAACCATACCCCAATTCTCCTCCCCCCTAAGACTCAACATGTTAAATGTTAAATGTTAAATGTTAAATGTTAAATCTTAATATCTTAATTTATTAATTTCTTATTCCTTATCCTGCTCATACCTCTCTTTATGCCGAATCGCCTGCACGGCTTTCTGGATTTCCGTTCCGAGATACGCCGCGTGATAAACATCGCTAAAGACTTCACTGCGCCGCAATTCTTTGACAATCAAAAGGGCGGCCTTTTTGTTTTGACCGGGAAACGACCATTCTCGCAAAGCCTGGCCGGCCGGAGACAAATGGGTCACAAATATCTTTTTACCCCGGACTTCAATCAAGACATCGCCGCGCGGATCCGGTTCAAACGCGGAAGCCGTATCATACCTTTTGATCACCGACTCCGCCAACGGCCATTCATTTTCATAAATATGCGCGCAATTGGAAATAGTTGTCAGCCAACCCATCTGCAGACCGGTCTTCTTAGCCAATTCTGCCTGTAACGAGCGCAGTGCCAGAGCATTGCGCGGCCAACCGTTGAACATATCATTAGACCGAAAATAAGCAGTCAGATGCAATTTTTCGTCGGTGCTATTGGCCTGGACCAAACTTAAGCAAGGAACCTTGCGCGGCGCATTGTCTACCGCGGGATCCCACAAAACACAAAGCGCCCCGCGATCATGACGGTAACCTTTGATCTTGCGGACCATTTCATTAATCTGGTTAATATCCCGGTGCGCCCGCATGCGACTGCCGTAAGTATATTCCTCCTTACCTTTCTTTGGACTAAGAAAATGATTTATGTATGATCTCAACTCCGGCGCGGAAAACCCGAATTCGGGAATCATTTTGGGCCGGCCCGGATCTTCCGCGGTCACTACCGCGGTCAGATTAAAAATTTCTTTTACCTGGCCGCCGTGGAAATGACGACTTTCCCAGCCAAAACGCAACAGCCGGCGCAAAATCGCCGGCCAAACGGTACTGACCAGTCTTCCCCGCACCAATTGGGCTCCCGGTTCGGCCGGAGAGGGGCCGGCTGATTCAACTTTTGGCAAAGGAAAAACGCGCGGCTTGGCAAAGGGAGGCTGTCTTTTGATCTTTTTCAAAGCTGATAGTATTTGGCTCGAATCGTCGCGCCCAATCAAATCAATAAACTCTACCTTTTTTCGGACCAACTCTAGGCAAGCTAAAGGAATCTGGTTATCAATCACTGTGTCAGCAGACCCACGCACCCGATAATTCCGATCGACTCCTTTTTCCGCAAAACACAACAAAGCCTGTCCCGACCCAGTTTCATCTCGGCCACAAACCACCACCGTCCGAATCGCGGGATTGGCCAAAATATTACGTAACACAAAACTAATGCCGCGTTTGCTGTAAAGCTGTCCGGCTACCGAAAATAACCGAGGCGGCAATTTCCGGCAAATCTGCTCCTTGACCGTCCAGAGGGTAACCAATGCGGCTGAAGACTTCCGGTCACCAAGATAGAGCTTGTCGTGATAATATTTTGGCCAATTTTTCGACATATTTCATATTGCCTTTTCAGGGGAGGCTTTGGGCCACCCCGGAAAATCAAACGACTAATTTTGTTAATTTGATTCCCCCACCCCGTAAAATGATCTCGCCGTCGCGATTAGCATAATCTTCCCAAAAAACAATTTCTTTGATGCCGCTGCCGACGATCGCCTTGGCGCAATTTATGCACGGGAAAGTCGTGGTGTACATGATAGTCCCCTGCAGTTTTATTCCTGAGCGAGCCGCCAGCGAGATGGCATTCGTTTCCGCGTGGGCGGTAAAACACTTTTCTAGTTGCTGACCGCTGGGAATCAATTGAGCTTCCCGCACGCAACCTTGCTCTAAGCAAAAGCTGTCATAAGGCCAAACTCGATTAAACGCGCGAACCAAAATTTTTGGGCCTCGCACTATTACCGCTCCTCGCTGGCGCACCCAGCAGGTTGATTGCGCCGCCGCCCCCCTCACCTCCGCCATCAGCCGGCGGTCATAAGCCCGAGGGCGCCTCGCGCGGACCGGCGCCGCTAAAGAGCGGCGGCGGCGCTTAGCTTCGGTCGGCGTCCAAGGTGAAACAACGGCAATATCCCGAACAGCTAAACCCGGCCGAGCGGCGAATGCCGCGCGCCAAATTTCCCGAAAATACAGCGCGGTACTCCAAGACCCGCTGACAAATACCAGCCGCCGCGGCCTCAAGAGCGCCGCTAGGTCCGGCCCAGACGATTCTGGATACCGGACGATTATCGCCCGCGGCGGAAAGTCAAACTTAGCCCAGTCAGTTTGCGCCTGAAAAATACGCCCGTCCAAATTGGAAATCTGCTTATCCCCATAAAAACCATATACCGGCGTGAATCCCCGAGGAATCAGTTTCCGTAGCGATCGGAAACGGGCCGGCGAAATTTTTATCGACGCCGCGAAAAAAACGACCGGGCGGTCTTTAACCAAGGCTTTAACTGATTTTTGATCTTGTGGAAATTCTAATACTGTCGGCATAAGAAGAGATGTCTTTAGTCTTTAGTCTTTAGTCTTTAGTCTTTAGTCTTTAGCAATTGGCATTTAGCCAAAGACTAAAGACCAAAGGCCCCTAACACAGCCCGTGCTCAGCCAGCCATTGTGCTTTCTTGGCGATTGCTTTCGTCCCCAGCGCTGTCGGTAACGAATCAATTTCGGACAGTGAAACCCAGCGCAACTCGGCTAAATCAGCTTGGTCGCCATTATCGACACAGCGCGGCGTACGGCTGTCCGCCTGCTTAACCAAATAATAGGACAACAAGCGAAAATAATTACCAGTGCTGCTGATATCCAGGCGATTATCAATCGGACCGAGGACCTCGATGTCGATTGACAGTTCTTCACGGTACTCGCGGGCAATCAGCATTTCCAAAGTTTCGCCCGCCACATCATAAAGGCCGCCCGGGAAGCACCAGTACTCGCGATTTTTGGCCCGAGTCAGCAAAAGCTTTCCCTCTCGATAAAGCACGCCGATGCCGACAATCACTGTCTTGCTGCCGTGCCCGGAAAGCTGGTGTTTAGCGAGCTCTTTTTTTATGTCTTGGACTTCCATAATTTTTTAGAAACCGGCGTAAACGTTGCGCCGATTTTAACGGTGGCTGTTTAACATCGAATTTCTTAAAAGAAAAAGACTCCCGGACGAACGGGATCAAGTGCCAATGCCAATGGCCCAAGCTTTTTCCCGAATTTCTCCCCTCGCGATATAAGATATTCACTTTTTTCTCGCCCCAAGCCCGACTGATCAAATCAAACCCCAGTTTGGACAGAAACAAGACCGCGTCCCATTCTTTTTTATTCAGATCGGCCAGCGCCTCGATATGACGCCGGGAGACAATCATCAGGTGGTAATCGGTATAGGGAAACAAATTGACGGTCAAAACCATGCCGGAACGTTCGGTAATAATATATTTTTCGCGCAAGTCGCAAAACGGACATTTGTCCAGCTTGGCCATTACGCCATGATAATAAGCATCACGCATGTTCTTTGAGAGCTCCATTATTCTTATCTAGCGCCTGCTTAAAATATTTCACGATCTGTCGCGCCATAATGTTGTCAATAATCGCCGTCGTGGAAATTTTCGGCGATTGCCTCTTTAGGACAACGACCCGGCCGCCGCCCGCCCGCACCGCTTCCGCTTCCGGGCTTTCCAGACACCCCTGGTTCCAGTCCTCGCCGACGGTAATAAAAATATCCGGGCAAAGATGCATAATAGCCTTGAGACAGCTGGGCTGACGCAAAATCACCACATAATCAACCGCCCTGAGATAAAGAAGCATTTCCGACCGGACCTTTTCATCAAGGACCGGCTTGTTCGGACCCTTGACTTTCTGGATCGCCTTATTGCTGCTGACCCCGACCACGAGAACATCGCCGTGACGCTTCGCCTCTTCCAGGTAACGCGTGTGTCCGACATGAATCAAGTCAAAACTGCCGCTGGTAAAAACAATCTTCTTTTTTTGGCGCCGCAGTTTTTTTTGCAGGGCAACCAGATCTTTTTCGTTTTCGAAAATACGTTCTTTGATTTGTTTGGCGGTCATAGTTTTTCAATTAAATTATGTTCGCGCAGCCTATTTCTAATTTTTTCTGCCAGGGGCGAACTCGTCCGCCGCCAGGCAAGCCAATCCTGCCACCAGCACCAGGCCGTCGCGGCCTCGAGATCAGCCGTTGACAAGATGTTTAGTCGATAATTCTCAACCAGGGTCGCCCAGACGACCGAAGCAGGTAGCGCGGTATCAAGTAAAAGATAACCCCCGAAACGTCCCAAGTCAAATAGCGGATTCCCCCAGGCCATCGATTCCCAATCAATCACCCCGGCGATTTTGTCATCGTCAAAAATTATATTGCCCCGGCCAAAATCGCCGTGCAGGACAGTTTCCGGGCCGTTAAGGCAAGCCCTCGATAGCCGCCGCCATATTTGGAGTAACGCTTTATAGTTTATTCGATAACCGGAGAGCGTCTCATCACCGCTTGAACTGATCTGCACTTCCGAAGGCAGCGCGATCCGGGCCAGCCGGCTTTTTCCAGGAAAATTTTGCCCGGCCCGGTGGATCTTTTCCAGGTAGCACGTAGCGCGGCAGATCCTGCCCAGCGTGTAATCAGACCAGGGAATCGACTGCCCTCTGACGCCGCGGTAAATCAAGGAACCAGAAAAGCGCGAGGGCTCGGGACCGAAACTGTGGCAAGCAATTAGCCGCCGGGTGGTAATGCCGCAATCGCTAAGGTACCGCGCCCACTGTTCCCAAAGTTGCAGCCGCTCGGTCTTAATCCGGCCGGTAAAAAGTTGCCAGATAAAAAAATCGCGGCCGTTCTGGACGGCGAAATTCAAGGTGTGCAGCCCTCCGCCGAGCTGCTCCACCCGCACCTTCCCCTGGCCCAAAAGCCAGTCTAAATTTTGGACATTTGGCTTGATCATAAAAGCCCCCGCTAGGCGGGGGCGAAAAGTCTATTTTACTTCCAGACCCATGCTGCGGGCCG
>CALEFQ010000082.1 GCA_937877125.1 uncultured bacterium
TCAAATATGTTTTGATTATTTACAACCACGGACCGGAAGCGGGCGCCTCACTTGCTCATCCGCATTCGCAGCTGTTTGCTATCCCGGTAATTTCTAATTATTTACGCCAGGAGTTGGATGGTTCGGCCTCTTTTTTCCAGAAGCATCAGAAATGTGCTTTTTGCCGGATCATTGAAAATGAAGTTAAAGAAGCCGGGAAACAGCGCGTGGTTTTCGAGAACGAAGGTTTCATCGCCTTGTGTCCTTATGCCTCGCAGAATCCTTTTGAGGTCTGGATCTTGCCGCGCCGCCATAATCCCTTTTTCCAGATCGTCGATTACACGGAACGGGTTCAATTGGGCGATTGTTTGCGGACGGTCCTGAAAAAGCTTTATGTCGGTTTGGCCAACCCGCCGTTCAATTATTATATCCAGTCCGCCCCTTGCGACGGCCAAGAGTATAATCATTACCACTGGCATCTGGAAATCTTGCCTCATCTAACCACTCGCGCCGGCTTCGAACACGGCACGGGAATTATGATCAATGTCGTCAAGCCGGAGGCGGCGGCCAAATTTTTACGAGAAGTCAAAATATAATTATGGTCAAGCCGATTGTTATTGCCAACTGGAAAATGAACAAAAATGCGGCGGAAAGCCGGGAGTGGTTGTCGGTTTTGAAAGAAGATCTTAAAGGCGTTGAGCCAAAAAAAATCGACGTGGTGGCTTGCCCGCCTTTTACGGTATTAACCGAAATGAGTCGGGCCGTCGCGCCATTAATTCTCGGAGCCCAGAATCTTCACTGGGAGGACCGGGGAACATTTACCGGTGAAATCTCTGGCGGTATGTTGCGGGAAGCCGGCTGTCAGTACGTCATTGTCGGGCATTCTGAACGCCGCTGGAAAATGGGCGAGACTGACGAAATGATCCACCGTAAACTCCAAGCCGCCTGGCGGCACCAATTGACCCCGATTCTTTGTATCGGGGAGCAGGCCAAGGACAAGGCCGAAAACAAAACCGAGCGAGTCCTTCATGATCAATTATGTTTCGCCTTAAGCGGTTTCACCCGTAATCAGATCGCCTCGCTGGTCGTTGCCTACGAGCCGGTCTGGGCGATCGGCACGGGAGCGATCGGCAGCCGTCCGCCCGCTACGCCGGCCGATGTCCGTTCCGCCTACGCTATCATCAAGCAATGCCTTGGACAGCATAATCTGACGGCCCGTCTGGTTTATGGCGGCAGTGTGGACGCTAAAAATGCGGCCGAATTTTTTTCCTTGTCCGATAACCAGGGCTTCCTGGTCGGCGGCGCCAGCTTGAAACCGTTGGAATTCGGTTCCGTCGTAAAACAAACACTCAAACATTATGTCGGAAATTAAACCTGGACGTTACCGCCACTTCAAGGGAAAGGACTACGAGGTATTAGGGGTCGGGCACCACTCGGAAACTTTGGAGGAATTAGTTTTTTACCGCGCTTTATATGATGATCCGGAATTCGGTTCCGGCCATCTCTGGGTGCGTCCCAAAAAAATGTTTTTGGAAAAAATCACTCGGGCAGGGAAAAAAGTCCCGCGGTTCGAATTTTTAACAAAGTAATTGCTTTTAGTTTTAATTATTTAATCTAATCTTATGCTGGCTCATGCCAAAGATCTGATCAAAGATGCCTTCCAGAGATCTTACGCCATCGGCTCTTTTAATACTTACAATTTGGAAGTGACCCAGGGAATTGTGGACGCGGCCAGCAACAAAAACGCGCCGGCGATCATCATGGTTTCGGAAGGGACGATTGAATACGCCGGGCTGAAGCCGATCACGCACATTGTCAGCACGATTGCCAAAAACGAAGCCGTTACTGTCCCGATTGCCTTGCATTTGGATCACGGCAAGAAATTCCATTCCGTGGTCGAGACCATTAACGCGGGGTTCACGTCGGTCCAAATTGACGGTTCCAATTTGGCGATTGACGAGAATATCATGCTGACCAAGCAGATCGTCGAATACGCGCATCGGCGCAACGTCATCGTGCAGGGAGAGGTTGGGCGGATTCCCGGGGTTCATTCGACGGCGGAAAAGACTCGGGTAGTCAAAGGCGCGCTGACTGACGTCAATGAAGCGATCCGCTTTGTGGCGGAAACTGGCGTGGATACGCTGGCGATTTCAATCGGCAATTGTCACGGATTATACGAAGCCGCTTTGCATTATGACTTGCTGCAGCAATTGCGCCAGGCCATTGATATTCCGCTGGTTTTGCACGGCGGTTCGGGGATAAAAACCGAAGACATTAGGCGGCTGATTGCCGGCGGCATCAACGATGTTAATATCGATTCCGAATTACGTCAGGCCTTCACCTTGACTCTGAAACAAACTATCCAAGAAAAACCGACCGAGCTCGATCCGCGGGTTTTAATCGCGCCGTGCCGTCGCGCGGTCGCCCGGGTGGTGGAGGATAAAATGGATGAATTTGGGGTTTCCGGCAAAGCCAACGGGCATATCATTTAAAGGCAGTAAGAAATTATTCGGCTTCTTTGGGCCATAGATTCATAATATAAAAAAATATGTTAAAAATTGCCATCAATGGTTTTGGCCGAATCGGCCGGGCCGCCTGCAAAATTATTCTTGAAAAAAAAGGTTTAGAAATTGTGGCCATTAATGACCTGGGAAATATCAAGACTCTGGCTTATCTGATGAATTTTGACACGGTTTACGGCCGTTATGGCAAGAAGGTGACAGTGGCCGCCGATCATCTGGTGATCGGCGATAAAAAAATTCAGGTCTTGAGCGAAAAAGATCCCGCCCGCCTGCCTTGGGGCCAATTAGGCGTTGACGTCGTTTTGGAATGCACCGGTGTGTTCACTAAGGCGTCTGATCTTGATTTGCATTTGAAAGCCGGAGCCAAAAAAGTTTTGCTGTCGGCGCCGTCTAGTGAAAAAGATTCCGTGCCGACTTATATCCGCGGCGTCAATGATGACAAGTATCAGGGCGAGAAGATAATCGACAATGCCTCGTGCACGACTAATTGTATCGCCCCGGTCATGAAAGTGATGTGCGACGAATTCGGGGTAGAGAAATCTCTGATGGTCACGACCCACGCTTATACGGCCACGCAATTGTTGGTTGACGGCCCGGACAAAAAAGACCCGCGTCGCGGCCGGGCGGGGGCGGCCAATAGCGCGCCTTCTACCACGGGGGCGGCCATTGCTACCACCAAAGCTATTCCGGAATTGAAAGGAATCTTTGACGGCACGGCGATTCGGGTCCCGGTTATCTGCGGATCGATCGCCGATATCACCATGGTTTTGAAAAAGGAAACGACCGCTGAGGAAATCAACGCCAAATTGCAGGCGGCAGCTGAAGGAAAAATGAAAGGCGTCCTGAAAGTTTCGGATGAAGATATCGTGTCGTCCGATATTATCGGCACGACCGAGTCGGCGATTGTGGATTTGCCTTTTACGAAGGTTGTGGGAGGAAATCTGGCTAAAGTGGTCGCCTGGTATGACAACGAATGGGCTTATTCGGTTCGCCTGGTAGAAATGGCGGAAAAAATAAGTAATAAGTAAGAGGGACAGGTAACAAAAATGAAAACAGTCAAAGATATTGACGTGAAAGGCAAGCGCGTACTGGTCCGCGTGGATTTTAATGAACCCTTGGATGAGCAGGGTAATCCCCTGGATGATTATCGTCTTCGCTCCACCATTCCCACACTGAAATATTTATTGGATCAGGGGTGCACGCTGGTGCTGATGACGCATGTCGGGCGTCCCGACGGCCGAGTGACGGAAAAGTATCGGGTTACCGGCGTGGCTCGTCAACTAGAACGCTTGATCGGTCGGCCGGTGAAAAAACTAGCTGACTGTGTCGGTCCTGAGGTGCGTTCGGCGCTGGGCAACCGGGAAGCAAAAATTTATTTTTTGGAGAACCTGCGCTTCCATCCTGAAGAAGAAAAAAATGACGATGCTTTTGCCCAGGAATTAGCGCGTAACGGCGAATTTTATGTCAATGACGCCTTCGCTAATTGTCATCGCGAGCATGCCAGCATGACCGGAATTCTGAAATACCTGCGAGGCGCGGCCGGACTGTTATTGGAAAAAGAAGTCCGGGAATTGACCGCGGTCCGTGATAATCCGGAACACCCTTTCACTTTTATTCTCGGCGGGGCCAAGCTGGAAACAAAGCTTAAACTGCTCAAGACTTTCGTCCAGCTAGCCGACCATGTTTTGATCGGCGGAGAAATCGCCAATACGTTACTCAAGGCTAGCGGCGCGCCGGTCGGCGCTTCCAAAATAAGCGGTGCGGCTTTAAGTGAGGCGGTTACTTTGGTCCCAAAGATTTCGGATGCCAAGCTGATCATTCCGATTGACGTATCGGTGTCGAAGGAATTAGAAAAAGAAGAGCCCCAAGCCAAGCCGAAAGACGCCAGGAATTGCGCCGTTCGTGAGATCGGGCCTGATGAAATCATCTATGATATCGGGCCGCGCACTGTTAAAAAGTACGCCGAAATCATCGCCCGGTCAAAGCTGGTTTTATGGAACGGTCCCATGGGGTATTTTGAGCATATGCATTTCCGCTCCGGGACCAAAGGCATCGTCCAGGCCTTGGCCGCGACGTCCGCTCGCACGGTAGTCGGCGGCGGGGAAACGGTGGATTTTCTTGATGAAATGAAAATTAAAGATAAGCTGAGTTTCGTTTCCACTGGCGGCGGCGCCATGCTCGATTTTTTGGCCGACGGGCATTTGATCGCGATCGATGCTCTGGGTCACGAATAATTCTGGTCTTTGGTCTTTTATCTTTGGCCATTCGCCAAAGACTAAAGACTAACGACTAAAGGCAATTTCATGAAAATCAAATTAATCCAGGCTCGGGAAATTTTGGACTCGCGCGGCGAACCGACGGTTCAGACCGTCGTTACCCTGGAAGACGGATCACGCGGCGAATTCGGCGTTCCTTCGGGCGCTTCCACCGGCATCCATGAGGCTTGGGAAATGCGCGACGGCGATGCCCGGCGTTTTTTGGGCAAGGGGGTTATCAAGGCGTGCGAAAATGTTAATGTCAGAATTGCTAATCATCTGCAAGGCCGCGATGTTTTTGATCAAAAAACGATTGACAATGAGATGATCAAGCTTGATGGCGATCCCCAAAAAAAGAACCTAGGGGCCAACGCGATTCTGTCGGTTTCTATCGCGTGCGCCAAAGCGGCGGCGCAATCTCGGAAGATACCTTTGTATGTTTATCTTCGGGAATTATTTGATAATTATTTTGACCTGGAAGGTTATGTTTTGCCGGTGCCGATGTTCAATGTCATAAACGGCGGGGCCCATGCCGATAATAATCTTGATTGTCAGGAATTCATGATTGGGCCGGTGGGAGCGGCGAGCTTAAAGGAGGCGGTCCGTTTTGGATCGGAGGTTTTTCATCACCTGGAAAAACTACTGAAAAAGTCAGGCGCGACTACTAATGTCGGTAATGAAGGGGGATTTGCTCCTTCTTTTGATGATCGGCAGGCGCCGAACCAGGACGCTGATGAACAGGCGCTGACGGTTTTGAAACAGGCGATTGAGGCGGCCGGGTTTAAATACGGGAAAGAAATCGGGATCGGGGCGGATGTGGCGGCTTCGGAATTTTTTGAGAAAGGCCTTTATCATCTGGATTTTGGCGGAAAAAAACAGGCGCTGAACACGGACCAAATGGTGGAATTTATCAAAAAATGGGTAGATACTCATCAGCTTATTTCTGTCGAGGATGGGACGGCCGAAGACGACTTAGCTGGTTGGAAATTGATTAATCGCCAGCTCGGTTCGAAAATTCAAATCATCGGTGATGATTTCCTGGTGACTAATAAGCAGCGGGTGCAGATGGCCATCGATAACCAGGCCTGCAATACGGTTCTGATTAAGGTCAATCAAATCGGCAGTTTGTCGGAGACTTTTGAGACAGTGGCTCTGGCTTATCAAAATAAGCTAGAGGCTTTTGTTTCTCATCGTTCCGGAGAGACCAATGATACTTTTATTGCCGATTTGGCCGTGGCGATAAGCGCCACTCGGATCAAAAGCGGGGCGCCGTCTCGAGGCGAGAGAGTCTGCAAATACAATCGCTTAATGGAGATCGAAGAAGAACTTAGGGCCGATGGCATGGGAAAGTATTGCGGATTATAAAATAGACCAAAGACCAAAGACCAAAGACCAAAGACATCTCATCTTATATGCCAATAAACAAAAAATACCGTCCGGTCGCGCTGGTCATCCTTGACGGCTGGGGAATTGCCGAGCCGACGCCTTATAATGGCGTAAAATTGGCCGCGACGCCGATCATGGATCGAATTGAGCGTGAATACTATTCGACGACGCTCCAGGCTTCCGGCGAAATCGTCGGTTTGGAATGGGGCGAAATGGGGAACTCGGAGGTCGGACACATGAATATGGGGGCTGGTTTTACCGTTTATCAGGAGGTAAGCCGGATAAACAATGCCATCCGTGACGGTTCTTTTTTCCGGAATGAGGCTTTTCGGCAGGCAGTGGAACATGTCAGAAAAAACAATTCCGCTTTGCACATCATGGGTTTGGTCAGTTCCGGTAAAGTTCATTCTTACAATGAACACTTGTATTCATTGATTGATTTTGCCAAAGACAAGGAAGTCAGCCAGCTTTATATCCATGCCTGGCTGGACGGCCGGGATACGCCGCCCAAAAGCGGCCTGGATTTTGTCGCCGAGCTGGAAGAAAAATTAAGAGAGGCTAAAATTGGGCAGATTGATACGGTCAGCGGTCGTTTTTATGCGATGGATCGTGATGAGCATTGGGACCGGATTCAGCGCGCTTATGACGCGATGGTCAAGGGTAAGGGCACTCATTATCCCAGCGCGGCCGCGGTCCTGCAGGATTCATACCAGCATAACGTTTTTGATGAAAATTTTGTTCCGGCCATCATCAATTCTCCCGATCGCCCGTATCGTCCGATCCAGGATAATGACGCCATAATTTTCTTCAATTATCGCCCGGACCGGGCGCGCGAAATTTGCAAGGCTTTCTTGTTGCCGGGATTCAATAAGTTTTCAGCGCGCGGTGAAACCGAGCCGCGTTTGCAGAATGTTTATTTTGCCGCGATGAATGATTACGGCGTTGACTTGCCGTTGCACATTGCTTTCCACCCCCAAAAAATCGAGTATCCGCTGGCCCGGATTATTAGCGACCGCGGGCTCAAGCAGATTCATGCGGCGGAAACTGAAAAATTCGCTCATGTCACTTCGTTCTTTGACGGCGGCAATACCAAACCTTTTCCCGGCGAAGATTTTTTGCTCGTTCATTCCCGCCGCGACGTCACGAATTATGACCAAGCCCCGGAGATGAGCGCGATTCCTTTGACCGATCAGCTGATTGAAAAGATCTCCGCGAACCAGTATGACTTTATTTTAGTTAATTTTGCCAATCCTGATATGGTAGCGCATACCGGGAACATCGAAGCCACCAAAATTGCCATTAATTCGGTGGA
>CALEFQ010000083.1 GCA_937877125.1 uncultured bacterium
AAGACCGCGTTGGCGACATCGCTGGTTTCCGCCCGAGTCGGCCGCGGCGACGCGGTCATCGAATAAAGCATCTGGGTCGCGACAATTACCGGTTTCATCTGCGCCCGAGAAATTTCCGTGATTTTTTTCTGATAAGTCGGCACCGCCGTCATTGAAACTTCCGGGCCCAGATCGCCGCGGGCGATGACCACCCCGTCGGAAACCGCGATTATTTCTTCCAGATGATCCAGGGCTTCGTGGGTTTCGATTTTCGCGGTGATTAGGGCAGCCGGTTTTTTGCCGTGCGAATACCGAGCAATCAATTCCTTCAGTTCCTCGATATCCTCCGGCGCCCGGACAAAAGAAAGGCCGATCCAATCCACCTCATTTTTGATGGCAAATCGCAAGTCTTCTTTGTCTTTGTCGGTAATGGTAGCGACCGAAATCGAAGTGTCGGGGAAATTAAGCCCTTTATGGGAAGTCAGCAAGCCGCCGGTCAGGACGCGGCAGACAATATCATAACCGTGGACACTCAGTACTTTGACACACATCTTACCGTCGGCTAGCATCATCCTGGCCCCGACTTCGACATCGCGATGCAAATTATGGTACTGCACGTAAATTTTATCGCGGGACAAATCGCCGGCGATTTTTTTGGCGTACTTGGGATTGGTCGTGAAAACTAATTCTTTGCCGGCCACGAGTTTCAACCCGGCCCCAGCGATTTCCCCGACGCGGATTTTTGGCCCTTGTAAATCAACTTCAATCCCGAGCGGAATTTCCAGGTCGCGCCCGATCTCGCGGATCAGCTCAATTAGCTTCTGGTGTTCCGCGTATTTGCCGTGCGCCATGTTAAGCCGGACCATATCCATACCGGCCCGAGCCATGGCAGTCAATATTTTTCGGTCCCAGCAAGAAGGGCCGATTGTGCAGACAATTTTAGTTCGGTTCTTGAGCATAAAATTAAGTCAAAAGTCAAAGGTCAAAAGTCAAAAGTAATAGGCCGCGGCACTTTTTACTTTCGACTTTTGAGTTTTGACTTAACCAAAGAGGCGTCTCTCGCATTATACCGAAAGAACGCCTCTTTGTATACTGAGAAAAAAGGCTATTGTCGGGGTTGTTGGGGCATGCTGGAACCAAATTTTTCGGCCCAGTCTCCGATCAACGGCATTTTCCACATCTGTCCCATGGCCGCTTTGATCAAACCGATCAAAGCCATGATGCCGATGACTAATTCGATGATGCTGACAATCCAGTACAGCGGCCAAAAAATCCACCACATAACGGAAGTGAGAATCCAGAGCGCGATCCAGATGATCGTCAAAACTGACCCTTGTTTCGCGTGAAAAGTGACGAAAGCATCGTCTTTCTTCACGAAATACATAATCAGTCCGACCACCGGGATATAACAGATCGCGCCCAAGGCCTTGTTTTCTCCTCCGCTTTGTTGCGGCTGTTGAGGCGGCTGCGGTTGTTGATACTGCTGTTGTCCGTCCATGAGTTCACCCCCTTTCCAAAATTAAAAAGTATAAAATAAAAAGTAAAAATAAGGCCTAAGGCTAAAATCAAAAAATAACAAATTACCTTTAATGATAGTATAACAAATAATCTAGAAACGGTCGAGCATTTGACACAAACCACCAAATATGATAAAAAACTATGTCCGTAATTTCGCGGATAGATTAGGAGGGTTTATGGATCGTATTCTAGAAGTACAAACTGATGCCTTGTCTATGGCAACAACGCCGGATTTTTGCCGGGAGAAAGATCATCAAAAAATGAGTTCGTGGCTGGGACAAATCCTACCCCACGCTGAAATTCATATTTTTGGTCCGATTCTGCCCGGCAGCGTCCAAAACGATATCGCGCCGGCAATGCGCAAAATGATTTCAGAGAAGGTTCTTACCAGAAAGAAAGCCATAGCGGCTTTCATAGTCTGCACCGGCTCCTCGGCAGAAAACTTTGCAAGCGGAGCATTATGGGAATACATCTACTTCCCTGATGAAACCACGCCAGAAAAAATTGAGGAGAAGAGGCTCATCCTCGAGAAACAGATCTCGAAAATGGATTGATCCGTAATTTGCGGATAGATTAGGAGGATCAGTGGCAAAAAAAGAATTAGGCCATCTGGCCAAACAAAGGCAGGCGCTTTCACAAGCCTTGCAGAAAGGAACAATCACACCCAGCCTCGAGCATGAAACCGATATGGTCCGGCTAAGCAGTATTTTGCAAAAAAGCCTGCCCGGAGCAAATGTTTCGATCAGATCTAACGCCATATTGCCCGGCGGGTATCAGCAGGTTTTTGCGATCGAGCAAATTAAGCAACTCCAATCCATACTGAAAGGAGGCCAGGCAATCAAGGAGATGAAAATCACTTTCCAGGTAAACAGCCTCAAGGAAGATGATTTCCAGCCGCAATTCCGTGTGGATCTCCTCTATTTTCTATAGGATCATGCCTATCGAATCCCCCTCGTTGCACCAGAGGGGGATTTTTTACACTAAAAGGGCGGTTAGCCGATTCGGCAGAACCGCCCTTTCCTGATATTTGTTATCTGTTACTTGCCTTACATCCCCATATCCATGCCGCCCATACCGCCCATGCCGCCGCCCGGCATCGCCGGAGCCGGCGCATCTTTCTTTTCCGGAATATCGGTCACCACCGCTTCCGTCGTCAGCAACATGCCGGCGATTGAAGCCGCGTTTTGCAAAGCGGAACGGGTAACTTTCGTCGGATCAACGATTCCTTTGGCAATCAAATCTTCATAAACGTCTGTCTGGGCATTGTACCCCACTGATCCTTTGCGCTTTTTTACTTCTTCCACCACGACCGAACCTTCTTTGCCGGCGTTGATCGCGATTTGGCGCAAGGGCTCTTCCAGCGAGCGGCGCAAAATATTAACGCCCAGCTTTTCTTCGCCTTCGGCTTTGACGGTATCCAGCGCTTTGATCGTGCGGATCAGCGCCACGCCGCCGCCGACAACAATGCCTTCTTCCACCGCCGCCTTCGTCGCGGCCAGCGCGTCTTCAATCCGGTGTTTCTTTTCTTTCATTTCAGTTTCCGTCGCCGCGCCGACTTTGATCACCGCTACGCCGCCCGAGAGCTTGCCCAGGCGTTCTTTAAGCTTATCTTTATCAAATTGGGAATCGGTCTGCTCCAGCTCTTTACGGATTTGGGAAACACGCTTAGCGACTTCAGCTTTCTTGCCGTGGCCGCCGACAATCGTGGTGTTATCTTTAGTGGCGATAACTTTGTGCGCCCGACCCAGCATTCCCAATTCGGCGTTTTCCAGCTTGAGGCCGACTTTTTCGGAAATAACCTTGCCGCCGGTCAGCACCGCGATATCTTCTAGCATCGCGTCGCGCGAATCGCCGAAACCCGGAGCTTTGACGGCCAAGGCTCGGAATGTCCCGCGCAGTTTGTTGACCACCAGGGTAGCCAGCGCTTCCCCGTCAACTTCCTCGGAAATAATCACCAGGTCTTTTTTGCCAGCTTGGGCTAACTTTTCCAGTAAAGGCAAAATTTCATTAACGGAAGAAATCTTTTTATCGGTAATCAGGATATAAGGATCGGAATAAACCGATTCCATTTTGGCAGTATCAGTGATCATGTAAGGCGAGACATAACCCTTGTCGAACTGCATGCCTTCCACCACTTCTTTTTCCAAACCGATCGTCTGGGAATCTTCCACGGTAATGACGCCGTCGCGGCCGACCGCGTCCATCGCCTCGGCAATATGCTTGCCGACCGTTTCATCCTGGGAGGAAATAGTCGCCACCTGGGCGATTTCTTCGCGGGTAGTCACCTTGTCAGAATCCTTGCGCAACTGACCGACTACGGCTTCCACGCCTTTTTCCAAACCGCGCTTGATAGCCAGCGGATTAGCGCCCGCCGCCACATTGCGCAGGCCCTCATTGATCATGCTTTGAGCCAGCAAAGTAGCAGTCGTAGTGCCGTCACCGGCGACGTCATTAGTCTTGGTCGCAACTTCTTTGACTAATTCGGCACCGATGTTTTCAAATTTGTCTTCCAGCTCAATATCCTTGGCGATCGTCACGCCGTCATTGGTAATAGTCGGCGAACCAAAACCCTGGTCCAAAACGACATTTCGCCCCTTGGGGCCGAGCGTAGTTTTGACCGTATCGGCTAACTGATCGACTCCGCGTTTGAGCGCGCGGCGCGCTTTTTCGTCAAATTTAATCTGTTTGGGCATAGAATTAGTCTTTAGCTATTAGTCTTTGGTCTTTGGCCAGAGACTAAAGACCAAAGACTAAAGACGGTTGTTATAATTTATTTAGCAACAATCCCAATAATATCTTCCTCGCCGACGACGAGGAATTCTCGGCCGTCGATTTTGAATTCATCGGCGGAATATTTCTTGAACAATACCGTGTCGCCTTTTTTGACATGCATCGGCAGTTTCTTGCCTTCCAGGGTAACTTTACCCGGACCGGCGGCGATCACTTTGCCTTTTTCCGGCTTCTCTTTTTCATGCGTGTCGGGAAGCACGATCCCGCTCTTGGTTTTGACGTCGGCGGTGACCGGTTCGAGGACCACCTTGTCACCCAAAGGTTTGATGTTCATACGCTTCGTGTTTTAGGTTAAACGGATATTTTTTATCTTAGCACTCATCAGAGACGAGTGCTAACAACCCTGTATTATAGCCAGGCCGCAAAACCTGTCAAGAGGGAGGAGAAAGAGTAATAAGATCTAAGATATTAAGAATATTAAGAGAATTAAGCTCTTAAGATTTCTGCCGACTTCTTAACGTTATTAATATCTTAATATCTTTTCTATCGATACGCCTCCATCAGCCTCTCCTCAAATTTTTGGCGGAAATATTCACGCCGGTCAATCTCGTGAAATTTCAAAACTTCATCACTCCGGATCACGTTCGGGTTCTTAAGCCACTCGGGATCGCCGCGCGCTTTCATGTATTCCCACTGCCACCAGCGAACCGTCTTTTCCAGCCAAGCGCCGGCTCGTCCCGCCCAGATCCGCTCCCAAAAACTCGGCCAAGTCAAAGCCCCGGCTCGCCCCCGGGCCGTCCGCAGGGGCACGCTTTGAACCGGATAGCCCTGGGGCAGATACTGCCGGACCCAGCCGTTCGCCGCCCAGAACTTGGCGGCCGTGCCTTCCCGGTCATATACCGGATAAAGCAGCGCCGCCCAGTTGAATAAGTAGGGATCTTTCTTGAACCAGATTTTTTTCTCCTGATATAGCTTTTGTAAATCCAGGTTTTGATCACTGATAAAGAAACTGAGGCAAATCTTGCCGGCCACTTTTTTATGGCGCCACTGGCCGGTCAGGGCAATCAACATGGTGACCAGTAACCGGACCAACCATAAGCGGCCGTGACGCGCTACAATGACCACATCAATATCACTGTCCACGCGTGGAGTCTCGATCGGGAACATATTGCACAGCGCCACCATTTTCAAAAACGGAACCCCGGATAGCCAGCGAATCAGTTTGACCGCCTTTTTCCAACGCGGCAATGCTAGGCGGTGCCGGTTCAAACGTCCGGCGACTAAGTCTTTCCGGCCGCGCAAAAAATAAAACCCGTCCGCCTCCTCGACTTTGCGCCGGAGCGATTCACGGTGCCGGAAAGCCAGAAGTATTTCCGAGAGACGAAAAGACTGACCGGCCAGACGGGCTTCGCTGTCCTGAAGAAATTTACTCAATTCCACCAAGGTTAGCGGATAGCCAAATAAATCATAAAAAACCAGGGCCTGGATTATGCCCCGCTCCAATAATTCGTCTCGAGAACTAAGTAATCTTGACATTTCCCCTTATTATACTAGTTTAAAGGAAACTGTCATCTCGAAAGGAGGTTATCGTGAGAGATGCTTTAAGCCGCCTGTTGCTTCTGCTCGATCTGGTCGGACGGGTCGGAGACTGGGGTATTGGCAAATTGTACAAGTTGCGTGATACCGTGGCGGAAACTATCCGCCTTAATCGGATCATCCGAAAAGCCCCCTGGCTCTTTTCCTGGCTACTCTGCCCGGATTTGATCAGCCTGTCCCGAGTTTTCGGAGCCGGATCGCTCCTTGTCTGGAATCCGGCGATCAGTTCCTGGCATGTCAAAATGGTCATCATCTGGAGCGGACTAAGCGACTGGCTAGACGGTTATATCGCCAAACAGACCAAGAAAGCCGGGATCAAAACTTGGGGGCTGGAAAGGCATTGGCCGATCGCTACGGGGAATTCAGTGGATTCGGCGGCCGACGGAATCACCTTTTCACTCGCCACCCTTTACCTGTTCCTCAATTACCCCAGTCCCGCCACCGGCACCCTCCTGATAGCGATCATCATGGAAATGATCAAGATCCCGATGACCTGGCACGGTTATCGGCTGATCAAAGATTACGGGACAGCAATCGCGCCGGCTCAGATCATCAGGAAAGAACGAATCGGCGAAGCGAAAATGCTCTGCCTCTTCGTTTCGATTATTCTGATTTGGGCTGGACTGAACTGGTCCAATCAAACTCTACTCTTCCTGGCCTCAACCCTCACGGGCATCGCCATCGGACTGTGCTATCTGACAACCGCCCGATACATCCGGCGATTTTTGGCCGAGTTTCCCGACCTCCTGCCGCGCTGGTATCGCCTGCCAAAACCGATGTTCACCTGGGTAATGCTCTTCTGCTTTGCCCAAATGAACGTTTCCCGGCGCTATCCGCCGCCGACCGCCAACATAAACCCGCCCCACTGAAATCCTGGGGCGGGTGTTTTTTTGGGAAAAGCTATTAATAAGGGAAAACCTCGGCCACTTGGTCGCGCCAATCTTCCGAACCGGTATTCTCAACGGCGAAAACCCAAACCCCGTTGTTCCAAACCATGAACGGCTGGGTGATTGCTTCGCCGCCCAGAGTAAAACCAATATCCGGACCACGGTATTTCAGATAGCCGCGGTTATTGACGGCTACGTTGTCTCGACTGCAATTATTGCAGTCTTCGGAGGCGGTCACCACCCGGTCCAGCAAACGATAAGCTTCCTCCGGGGTACTAAATTTGACCGCGAACATTTTGAAATTGCCGTAATCCCCCACGGCGACTTCGTTTTCCGACAAGCCGTTGGAGGTGGTGGTACGCCAGTTGTTCTCGGCCAGGGCGGCCGGCAAGGTCTTGGGCGCCGTCATATCCGCCGGGACTGACTCATGCTTCATCACCCCGGTAGTAGCGCCGCAACCGGCAAAAACCGCGACGGCGACGATTAGCGCTAAGGGGAGAAGAATTTTTTTGGACATATTTTTGTGTTTAACATATTGATTATATTATAGCAGAAACGAGCTAAATATCGAACTAATATCAAATCACAAATAATAAATATCCAGTAAAATAAAAATTCCAATTACCAAACACTTGGTTATTAAAACTTGAATTTTATTGGATATTTATTATTTGTGATTGGTTATTGGAACGTTTATTTATTGCCTGTCTGCCGGTAACAAGATACTGTGCTCGACCTTTTGTCTCCGCCCCATTACTTCCGGCAATTACTGCACCGCATGATTCATTTAGCTCTTGTGACCCGTTTAGCGGCCGAGATCAAATCACTATACGATTGACTTATTTTTTTGAAGCGGCTAAGTTTTAACAATCGATAGATTTCAAAATACTCTTTCTCCCCTTTTGCTTTCGAAATCCTCCTCAATACCGTTTCCAGTTCTAGAAATTTCCCCAATTTACTGACCTGATCAAGATGGATCCTAGTATTCTTTAGTAACCATATTCGTCTTTTTTTGGATACGACCACCTTTATTCCCGCTACGGCGGTGAAAATTATTTTTAAATTTTTTAACTGAGTGCTATCAAGTGAAACGACCGAATAATCACACACTTTATTGATGGCCGAGTCTGGTCGTTGATAAAAAATCAGTTCACCTTGGTGATTGTTGATTTCTCTTATTTTTAACCGCCCCCGAGCACAATTAAAATAGGTATCTTGTTGGCTCAGCACCCCGCGATATTCCGCCCCTGCTAATTTCAATGATTTTTCGATCGCCTCAAAATTATTCACCCTGATTTTTAGCTCGATGTTTTTCATTAATTCTTGGGGCTTGGTAATTTATTTGATATTGGTTATTTATGATTTGTTATTAGTTCGTCTTATTTTCGCCGCCCGATCACCTTCTGTAAATATTGCCCCGTATAACTCCGCTTTACTTTAGCCACTTGCTGCGGCGTCCCCTCGGCCACAATTTCGCCGCCGCGCTGTCCCCCGTCGGGGCCGAGATCAATAATCCAATCGGCGCTTTTGATCACATCCATATTGTGCTCGATGATCAAAACAGTATTCCCTTTGTCCACTAATTTGTTCAAGACTTGCAGCAGCCGCTCCACGTCGGCGAAATGAAGTCCAGTGGTCGGCTCATCAAGGACATACAAAGTCTTGCCGGTCGAACGCTTGGAAAGTTCGGTCGCTAGTTTCACCCGCTGGGCTTCGCCGCCGGAAAGCGTGGTGGCCGGCTGGCCGAGTTTAATATAACTTAATCCCACTTCATCTAAAATTTTCAGCTTGCGCTTGAGCGCCGGCACGTTGCCATAAAAAGCCAGGGCTTCGCTGACAGTCATATCCAGGACTTCCGCGATGGTCTTACCTTTATAGTGAATCTCTAGAGCTTCTTTATTATAGCGTTTGCCTTTGCACTCATCGCATTCAACATAGACATCCGACAAAAAGTGCATTTCGATCCGGACCAGGCCTTCACCGCGACAGGCTTCGCACCGACCGCCCTTGACATTGAAGCTGAAACGGCCGGCCTTGTAGCCGCGCATCTTAGCTTCCGGCGTCTGGACAAAAAGATCCCGGACATAAGTGAAAATGCCCGTATAAGTCGCCGGGTTCGAGCGTGGGGTGCGCCCAATCGGCGATTGGTCAATAATCACAACCTTGTCGATATTTTTTATCCCTTCAATTTTTTTGTGCGCCCCGGGCAATTCCTTGGCTCCGTAAAAATCATGGGCCAGCGCTTTGGCTAAAATATCATTCATCAGCGTCGATTTTCCCGAGCCCGAAACGCCGGTAATCGCCACAAATTTCCCAAGCGGAATGCCGACATCGATATTTTTCAGATTATGCTCGGTGGCGCCTTTAATCAAAAGCTTCTTGCCGTTTCCCCGGTGCGGTTTTTTGTTTTCCGGAATTTTCCGGCGGCCGCTGAGGTAAGCTCCCGTCAGGGACTTTTTATTACGAGATAATTCTGAAGGCGTGCCGGTCGCGACTATTTCCCCGCCGTGTTCGCCCGCACCCGGACCCACATCAATAATATGATCGGCGGCCATCATCGTTTCCTCGTCGTGTTCCACCACGATGACCGTATTGCCAAGGTCTTTCAGATTTTTCAGAGTGTTGATCAATTGAGCGTTATCTTTCTGGTGCAAACCAATCGACGGCTCATCCAGAATATAAAGAACGCCGACTAGACTGGAGCCAATCTGGGTCGCCAAACGAATCCGCTGCGCCTCACCGCCGGAAAGCGTGGCGGCGGCGCGGTCCAGCGTCATGTAATCCAAACCGACATCAATCAGGAACTGCAAACGCGAACGAATCTCTTTCAGAATCTGGAAAGCGATTTTCTGCTGGCGCTGAGTCAATTTTTTATTCAATTCGTCAAAAAATTTGGCACTTTGCAAAACCGGAAGTTCGGTTACTTGAATAATGGATTTGTTCGCTACCAACACGCTCAAAATTTCCGGACGCAACCGTTTGCCCTGACACACCGGACAAGTATAAACGCGCATATACTGCTCTATTTCACTCCGGATATAATCGGAATCAGTTTCCCGGTAGCGGCGCGCCAAATTTGGGATGACCCCTTCAAATGACGTTGTAAATTCCCGGACTTTGCCCGGCATATCATCATCGGCATAAACCGTGAAGGTGTCGCCGTTGGAACCGTATAAAACCAAGTCCAAGGCTTTCTTCGACAGCTTATTAACCGGTGTATTTACGGAAAAACTGTAACGCTTGGCCAAGGCCTCTAGTTGGCGGGAATACCAAGTCTGGCGGGCATTAGAACGCGCCCAGGGCCGAATCGCGCCTTCGGCCAAGCTTAATTTTTTGTTGGGTATGACTAGATCCGCATCAACTTCCAGCTTGGTACCGAGCCCGGTGCATTCCGGGCAAGCGCCGTGCGGGCTGTTGAAAGAAAACATCCGGGGTTGGATTTCCGGCAGGTTGATGCCGCAATTGACACAGGCAAACCGCTCGCTGAAAAGCTTGTCCTGATCCAAATCCGGTAAACTGACAATCATAATGCCGTTGCCCAGATCCAGGGCTGTTTCCACGGAATCAACCACGCGCGTGCGCTCGGGATGCTCTTCGGTCCGCTCTGGCAATCCGGTGATCACCAGGCGATCAACCACGACTTCAATCGTATGTTTTTTTTGACGATCAATATTTTTATTGAGCGCTTCGCTTAATTCCATAATGACGCCGTCCAAGCGCACCCGGACATAACCGGCCTGCTGTACCTGTTGCAGGATATCACGATGCTCGCCCTTGCGGTCGCGCACCATCGGCGCCAGCAGAACCGCCTTCGTCTCTTCCGGCAACGATAAAATCTTATCGGCAATCTGGCCGGGACTCTGCGCCGCAATGACCCGACCGCATTTGGGACAATGCGGTTCACCGATGCGGGCAAATAAAAGACGGAGATAATCGTAAATCTCCGTAATCGTTCCGACCGTCGACCGCGGGTTGCGGGTAGTACTTTTTTGATCAATCGAAATGGCCGGCGACAAGCCTTCAATTTGATCAACATCGGGCTTGTCCATCAGCCCTAAAAACTGACGGGCGTAGGCCGATAGCGATTCAACGTAGCGGCGCTGTCCTTCGGCATAGATCGTATCAAAAGCCAGCGATGATTTGCCGGAACCGGAGATGCCGGTGATGACCACAAACTTATTGCGGGGGATATCGACATTGATATTCTTCAGATTGTGGACCCGGGCTCCGCGAATTTTGATAAACTTGTTATTCATAAAGAGGAAAGTTGGACAAACTAATTGAGCATTATACGGCATAACTAAATCAGTGGCAAGGGGAAGACCCCTCGGTCTATCTTCTCAGCTAGAAATAAGCTCGTCGAAGGTCAAAGACCAAAGACTAAAGACCTGCTTTAGCCTCTTTATTATTTCCCCTCCCCTGCTATACTACTAGATGAAAAATGGCTATTTTATCATGGCGCCAACTAATTCTAGCCCTTAGCCTAGCCGTAATTATTTCCGGCAGTTTTGCCAATGTCGGCAACGCCACTAATGTGATCGAACAAAAAAAAGCCGAGATCAAAAATTTGGAAAAAAAGATCACCGAGCAGAAAAACGAAATCAGCCGCCGTGAATCCCAAAACTTCAGCTATGACAATTATTTAGCCAAGCTCCAGACCCAGATAGAAGCCAACGCCAACGAACAAATTGTTCTAAAAGAAATGGCCGAACTGACGGCGCTGGAGATTACCGACAAAGAAGCCGCCATCAAGCACGAGGAAAGTGTTTTGCGTTATCAAAGAGAAGTCCTGGCCAGTTATCTTCGGGAGTTATACCGTTTTGACCGCACCAATAAAATTTTGCAGCTTTTCGACACCAAGAGTTTTTCCGACTTTTACCGCCAGCTGAACTTCACGGAAATTTTGAACAACAAGACGGCGCAAACTACGGCCGCCATAAAGTCGGCCCGCGATGATCTGACCGCCGATCGCGAGGGCCTGGTAAACAAGAAACTGGAACAAGACAGCGCCCTGGCGACACTCAAACTTTACCAAACCGAGGCCGCCCGCTCCCGCAATGAATACGAGACCATGAAATCGCGCAACGCCAGCGAAATCAATAGTTTGAACGATGTCATGGCCAGCACCGCCGACCAGCGCGACAAGCTCCAGCAAGAACTTTTTGCCATGACCAGCGAAGGGCAATCAATCAAGTTTATTGAAGCGGCGAAATACGCCCGCTTCGCCAGCGCCAAGACCGGAATTCGTCCGGAGCTAATCATGTCCGTGGTCAAACAGGAAACTGATTTCGGCAACAATGTCGGCACCGGGACTTACAAGAACGACATGAACCCGAATCAGTGGGACGATTTCGTCAAAGTCTGCTTGAGCCTGAAGCGGTCTCCGGAAACCACCCGCGTCAGCGCCCGTCCTAAAAGCTACAGCGGCTGGGGCGGCGCCATGGGCATCGCCCAGTTTTTACCTGGCACTTGGCTCGGCATCACCGACGAGGTTTCCGCTATCACCGGACACAAGCCAGCTGATCCCTGGGACCCGACGGACGCCTTCGTCGCCGTCGGCGTGAAATTCAAAAAAATGGGCGCCACCGCCAGCGACCGAAACAGCGAATGGGAAGCCGCCGGACGGTATTTTGCCGGCGGGAACTTCCGTAAATTTCCCTGGTACGGCGACAATGTCATGAAACGCGCCGATGTTTACGCCGAGCAGTTGAAACAAATTCCCTAACCAAGTAACAGGGAACAAATAACAGGTAACAAATTGGAAATTAATCATTCTTAATTGTTCCTTGATACCTGTTACTTGTTAACTTTTTGCATCATGTCCCGTGATCTATCTAAAACCCTCCCCGACTCTCCCGGCGTTTATCTTTTCAAAAATAAGGCCGGGCGTGTTTTATATGTCGGCAAGGCAAAAAACCTAAGCGCTCGAGTGAAAACCTACTTTCAGCGCCCGCAGGAGCTGGAACCGCACAAGCAACTGATGATGCCCCAGGTCGCCCGGGTGGATTACCTAACTACCGATTCGGAAATCGCCGCTTTGCTGCTAGAGGCGAATCTCATCAAAAAAAAACGCCCCAAATACAATATCCTCCTGAAAGACGACAAAAGCTACAAATATATCAAGATCGATTACAGCGTTGATTTTCCTAAAATATATTTCGTGCGCCAGCCCCAGCCGGCAGCCAGGCGTCGAACAAATCGGCCGCGCGATATTTATTTCGGACCGTTTGCCGACGGCTACGCCGCCAACCAGGCCCTGGAACTGATGCGACCGGTGTTCCAATGGCGCTCGTGCGACCGCGACCTTTCTTATGATCACTCTAAGTTTTACCGCCAACCGTGTCTTTATTATCATATCAAGCTCTGCCGGGCACCCTGCCTCCACCTAATCAGCCGCGCCGATTACGAAAGACTGATCAGCGACGCGGTTCAATTCCTGCGGGGCCGCAGTTCAGATTTGATCAAAAAACTGGAAGCGGAAATGGCTCAATTGTCGCGCCGCCGCCTCTATGAACAAGCGGCCCTCAAGCGCGACCAGATCGGCCACCTCAAAAAAATTACTAGCCAGCGCCAGAGCCTGGCCGCGCGCACCGAGCAAACCGCGACCGACTGGCTGGCCCAGCAAACGCTCGATCCGGCGGCCGCCTGGCGGGAACTCTGCCAAGTAATCTCACTGCCGGCGGGCGCCGCCCGCCTGGAGGCGTACGATATCTCCAATATCCAGGGAACGGCCGCCACCGGCTCGCTCGTGGTTTTCAACAACGGCCGGCCCCGTTCCAGTGAATACCGCCGCTTTGCCATCCGCGGTAAAACCACGCCGGATGACGTTTCCATGATGGGAGAAATGCTGACGCGCCGTTTCCGGCACCTGGGCAAAAACTGGCCCGCGCCAGATTTAATTCTCGTTGACGGAGGGAAACCCCAGCTGAACCTGGCGCACCGCTTGCTGAAAACTCTGCGCCTAAAAATACCCGTCATCAGCCTGGCGAAGCGCGAAGAAGAAATCTTCATTCCGGAACGCGCCCAGCCGATCAAACTCCCCCGCGCTAATCCGGCCCGACTGCTGCTCCAACAAATCCGGGACGAAGCGCATCGATTCGCGATTGCTTATCACGTCAACCTGCGCCGCAAAAAAACTTTTCGCTCACCGCTCGACGACATCCGCGGCCTCGGCCCCAAAACCAAGAAGCTGCTGCTAAAAAGATTCGGCACGCTGGCCGCCATCAAAAAAGCCGATCCGGAAATTATCCGTCAACTGATCGGCCCCGCCCGCACCAAGATTCTGCTCGAGCAAATGCCGCCCGCTGAGATAAGTCAAAAGTAATAAATCAAAAGTCAAAAGTTGCGATAATCACACTTTTGACTTTTGACCTTTGACTTTTGACTTATTATCAGATGTTACCCAAAAAAGTCGCCGCCAAAATCAAGCGCCGAGATAAAAAAAGAACCCGCCCGATGGCCGTTTCCGGAAAAAGCGTTATGTCGCTCAAACGCCTGATTGACCGAAAATCCGGCCGCAGTTGATTTTTGGCTTACAAATGATTACAATAGAGACAGTTAATCCTCCAACCCTATGAGCAAAATGTCTCCAGAAGCCCGTGCTTTTTTTGACCGCGGGCCAGAAAAATTCTCGTCCCAGAAAAAAACCCCCGCTCCGGAGGAAGCTCCTGACGCTCCCGAGCAAATTTCAGAATCAGCTGAATTAAATGAAGGGAAAATCAACCAGGCCCGCCTGGAATTACTGAAATCTTTTGAACAAACTACCGGCGCCGATCCGTTTGCCCTGGTCGAGTCG
>CALEFQ010000084.1 GCA_937877125.1 uncultured bacterium
AGATGCTACGATTAGCTAACATTAATTTACCGCCAAAAGTCCCTAGCTAAAACAAAACATGGCGCTATGAAAAAAGTTACGCCAATACTAAACCAATAAAAAAGGAAGGGTGACCCCTTCCCCGTGAATGGCTAGCAACCTAGCCTTTTCTCGATTTTATCCGGCTGAATTGCCGGACCGGCTTGGAATTTCCAGTCTGACGCTTCTGGCCTCGCTTGCCCGAATCGAAACAGTTTCTCGGCCAATTTTGCGGGCTGGAAAACGCTCCTTTTTTCTTCTTTGCCATCAGGTCCTCCTTCGCTAAAAATAGTGTATTTTTGGCGCCACGTAATTTAACCAAATGCCAGACCTGATGTCAAGACTTCCCGGTTGAACCAAACCTGCCTTGATTGCGCTTGGTTGCCCCCAGCTTGGCAACCGTCACGAAATCAACCACGCCGTGTTTCAGAAATATCGCCTGGGCAATACGCTCTCCGGCCGGAATCCGCGCCGTCCGCCGCGCCGATAAATTACGCAGCGGCACAATCCATTCTCCCCGATAATCGCTGTCCACGATCCCGATCGAGTGCGGCATATCAAGATACTGTTTCAGCGCCAAAGAACCGCGGGGGCAAAGCATCGCAAAATATCCCCGGGGTATTTCCAGAGCCAAACCGGTTTTGATCAAGGCCGTCTGGCCGGGTCTGATCGTGACGTCTTCGCCGGCCGAAAGATCATAACCGGCCGCTGACGCGGAACCTCGTTTCGGTAATCTAGCGCGGGGATTGAGGCGTTTTATTTTTATTCTCATAGTTTTTTTTCTTTTATCGCCCGACGGATATTTTCCATCAGCCGTAAATAAAAGCGGACATTATGCAGCGTCGCCAAACGGACAAATAAAGGCTCGCCGGTAACCAGCAAATGCCGCAGATAAGAGCGAGAAAAACCGCCCCGGCAAGTCGGACAATCGCAGTTTCTATCAATAACTTGAAAATCTGATTTGTATTTTTCCAGGCGGATATTCATCAAATCGTAGTTTTCTTCGGGGATTGTTTTTTTCGAGGCTCCCTTTTTCAGCACAAACAAGGAACCGTGCCGGGCATTGCGGGTAGGGAGGACGCAATCAAACATATCGAGGCCGCGTTTGACCGCCGCCACGATCTGATCCGGATATCCGACTCCCATTAGATAGCGCGGCTTAATTTCAGGCAAGGCGGAAAGAGTGTAATCAAGAACTTTATACATCTGCGAAGCCGGCTCCCCCACGGCCAGTCCGCCCACGGCGTAACCGTCAAAATCTAGTTTGACCAATTCCGCCACGCTCCGCAACCGCAAATCCTTATAGACCGACCCTTGAATGATACCGAATATCAGATTCTTTTTTTTACTTTTCGCCTTTTGCTTTTTACCTTTCTGGGCCCAAGCCGTCGTCCTTTCTAAATCGCGCCGCGCCTGCTCGGGCGAGCACGGAAAAGGCGAACAAACATCCAGCGACATAATAATATCCGAATTGAGCGCCTGCTGGATTTGCACCGCTTTTTCCGGAGTCAAAAACTTTTTCGCGCCGTCCAGATGCGATTGGAATTCAACGCCGTTTTCCCTCAGGCAACGGATTTTCGCCAACGAAAATACCTGGTAGCCGCCGCTATCGGTCAGGATTGGCCCGGCCCAGTTCATGAAGCGGTGCAGTCCGCCCGCCCGCCGAATAATTTGCTCCCCGGGCCGCAACCATAAGTGGTAAGTATTAGACAGTACGACCGAGGCGCCGATCTTTTTCAGGTCAGACGGCGCCAAGCCTTTGACCGCCGCTTGCGTAGCAATCGGCATAAAAAAAGGAGTCGCAACTTGCCCGTGCGGCAAGACTAAAGAACCGAGCCGCGCCCGGGAAAACTTTGATTGATAATGACGATGAAGAGACATGGCGTTATCCTATCAAAAACAGGCTTTAACGCAACTAAAATCCCTGCAAAGTTAGGCAGGGATTTAGCGATGACTATTTTACGACCTTGCTATCTTCGGAGCGGAAGAATTTATCGGACTTTTTGAGATTGGTGTTCAATTCCCCGACATTACCCTTTAACCCGACGCCGGTAAAAGAATCCTGGCCGGACAAATCCGAAGTCTTCATCAGGGGCAGTTCTTGGCCGACCTTGTCTTCCCCGGGAGTAATGCTGATATTAAAGCTAGCGAGCATTTTTTCCGTCTTGAAACCTTGGTTCGCCGGAATTTTTCCGATCAGCCAGGTAATCTGGCCCGTTTTGGAATCATAAGTCAAATCCTGGCCGTGGCTGATCGTATCATTGCCCTCGTACTTAACGCCGGGCGGCAAAGCGCAAATGACCTTGGCTTCATTCACGTCATTGGTGTAATTGGTCACTTCCAGGAAATATCGATAAGTTGTCTTTTGATTTACCCGGGGAGGCATCGGACCGGATCCGAGCGGCTGGCCGTCCATTTGATTGTAATACAGAATATATGCTCCCAGTTCCAAATAACTGTTTAGCTTGGCTTCAATCGCTTCCGCTCCCACCTGGCGGTTGGCGCTGATCTCGATCGGAATATCATCGCTTTGCAAAAAGGCCTTCGCGATAATTTTCAGATTTTTATCACCGGCGGATTTGACCGGCAATTCCTGGCGATTTTTCACCTTGGTCGTAAAAGACACCGAGCCTTTTTGCGCAGGCTGAATCAAGGACAACTCCGGAATCCCGGTACTGTTCCAGGTTATTTTGCCGTTGCTATAATTTCCACCTTTGGAATTAAATGCGGAAAAATCAATCAGTTCCGGATTGACCTCGACTACGATCGAAACATTCTTTAAGGCCACGCCGCCCTGGTTTTCATAATCAATGACGAAATCTAGCTTTTCCCCTGTATTGACATTTAATTGTTTTTGCCCGTTGATCGTCTGAGCCAGAACAATCGCCGACTGCATCACTCGGGTAGAATCTTCCTTGCGTAGTTGCACCAGAAAATTTCCCTGCGCGTCAGTGGTTCCTAATTCGGCAATGACACGCTTCGCCTCATTGCTAACTCCCGTCAGACGGCCGTTGATTTTAACTTGGCCGTTGCTGCCTCCCGCCAAAGCCGGCAGTTGCCATTGGTTGTTTGCGGAAGTCGCGGCCGGCTGGGCTGACACGAAGGAAAACCCGTCCGGGTAGGTCAAGCGCAAAACAAGATTTTCCTTTTTGTCAGAGCTTCGGTTTTCATAACGAATCAGGTATTCGATGTCATTACCGCTGGCGGTCGACTGGGGAGCATCAATCGTCAGAGTTAAATCACCGGCGGAAATTACTGTCAAAGCCGCCGCCTCCACCGCAAACGAAGAATTGATGCCTTCGGGCACAAAACGCATAGTTCCGGTAATCGGGCTAGCCTCATCGGCGACACCAGACAAAGTCCCGGTCAAGGTAAAATCCTTGGAGGCATTAGGCTCGATCCGACCCAAACTCCAGGTACGCCTGTCTTCAGACGGCCAAGAAGAATCTTGATACTGGAAGCTCGGAGGCAAGATCAATTCCACTTCCGCCTCTTTTAAAGCGACTTCCTCTTTATTGACACAATTTATCCGGTAGGTAATTTCTGAGCCGCTGGCCAGGGCGGAAGGGGCGGATATTTCCAGAAAAACTTTTTTCCCGGAAAAAATCGGCAGGCTGTTTCTGATTACGATCCAAATGATGATACCCGCAACCGCGGCCGAAGCCAGGATAATGATCAAAGTCAATTTTTTCTTGTCGCGCAGCAATTTGCTCCACCAAGGTTCCTTGATTTGCTGGCGCAGCGGATCCTGGAAATGCTCCGCCGAGTATTCCTGGGGCTTAGGTCGAGGCGAGGAATGGGACGGGGCCGGTTGGCCCGGTTTGTAAATTACCACCATATCTTTTATTTTAGTGATTTTATGAAAATCTTATCAGGAACAAATTCTAAGCTAAACCGGCTACCAGCCGCCGCTACCACCGCCCCCGCCGGAACCCCCGCCGCCGCCAGAAAATCCTCCCCCGCCGGAAAAACCGCCGCCGCCACCGCCGATCCAGAAACCGCCCCCGCTCCCCCCCCCCCCCCCCCCCCCAACACCCC
>CALEFQ010000085.1 GCA_937877125.1 uncultured bacterium
CGTTTTTTTTTGTAAAATAAAACAAGTCGCAGCGTTTAACCCTAAACTATGAAAATTCTCGTCACCGGCGGGCTGGGCTTCATGGGATCGGCTTTTATCCGCCTGATGCTAAAAAAACACCGAAATTGGGAAATTATTAATCTGGACAAGGTCACTTACGCGGCCAATTTTGACAATTTGCGTTCCGAATCAAAAAATCCGCGGTATCGATTCGTCAAAGGCGATATTGCCGATTCTGGGGCGGTTAATCGGGTCATGCCGGGGTGTGACGCGATTATTAATTATGCCGCGGAAACGCACGTTGACCGCTCGATTATTGATCCCGACGCCTTTATTCGCACTGACGTTTACGGAACTTTTACCTTGCTGGAAGCCGCCCGGAAATATAAAATTAAAAAATTCGTCCAGATTTCCACGGACGAGGTTTACGGCGATATCCTGAAGGGGCGGTTTAAAGAAACTGACATGCTGAAACCTTCCTCGCCTTATTCGGCCAGCAAGGCCGGCGGCGACATGTTGGTGCTGGGGTATTCCCGGACATATAAGGTTCCGGGCGTAGTTACCCGGTCATCCAATAATTACGGACCGTATCAGTACCCGGAAAAAATTATCCCGCTTTTCATCACCAATTTATTAGAAGACAAAAAAGTTCCGGTCTACGGCCGCGGCAACCAGGTGCGCGATTGGCTTTTTGTCGAGGATCACGCCCAGGCGATCGAAGCCGTGCTGCGGCGGGGGGAGCCGGGGCAGATTTACAATATCGGTTCCGACAGCCGTCGGGACATAACTAATCTGGAATTAACCCAAACGATCCTGAAGCTTGTCGGCCGAGACGAGCGAATGATCGAGCACGTGCCGGATCGGCCGGGGCATGATCTCCGTTACGCGATTAATTGCGATAAGCTGAAAAAGCTTGGCTGGCGGCCCGCCGTCAGATTCACCCGCGGGATCAAGTTGACGGTTGACTGGTACCGCAGTCACGAAGACTGGTGGAGAAAAATCAAGACCGGAGAATATTTAAAGTATTATCGAAAACAATATGGCGCCAAATAAAGAAAAGATCTTGATTATCGGCCAGGGCTGGCTCGGTTCGCGCTGCGCGGAGGAATGGCCTGGTTCTGTCATTACTGGCCAGTGGATTGAAACCGTGGCCGATGTCGAGCGGCTGCTAAAAAAATACCGCCCGACGGCGGTCTTGAATGCGGCTGGAGTGGTCGGCCGTCCCAATGTGGATTGGTGTGAAACTAATCAGCTGGAAACGATCAAAGGCAACACGGTGTTGCCGCTGGTCATTGCCGAGGCTTGCCAAAAGCACAAAGTTTATCTGTTGCATATCGGCACCGGCTGTATTTTTTACGGCTACTCAAAAAACAAAAAAGGCTGGGCGGAAGATGATTTCGCTAATCCGAGCGCTGTTTATACTAAATGCAAGTACGCGGCTGATTTAGCCTTGTCAACTCTGCCCCGGTTGGGGATTGCTCGCATTCGGATGCCGTTGGATGACCGCCCGTCACGGGGTAATTATGTCGACAAGATTGCTTCTTACCCCAAATTAATCAATATGAAAAATAGTCTGACGGTTGTGCCGGATATGATCAGTGTTTTTCGCCAACTGATCGCCAAAAAAGCCGAGGGGATTTTTCACGTTACTAATCCCGGGTTTACCACCCAGCGCGAGATCATTGATCTGTATGAAAAGAGCGTTGACCGCAATCATAAAAACATTTGGATCAAGGAAACTGACCTGGTCGGGCTGGGGCTGGCTAAAAGAAGCGTTCCAATAATATTCTCCAGTCGAAGCGCCTGAAACTATACAGAATCAAGATGCGTCCGGCGCGATCAGCGGTCCGAGCCGCCCTAAAAAAATATTCCCAAGCCAGGGAAATTACTAACAAATAATTTTATGAAAGGAATCATTCTTTCCGGGGGAAAGGGGACGCGCCTGCGCCCGCTGACTTATGTCACCAGTAAACAATTGTTGCCGGTATATGATCGGCCGATGATTTATTATCCTCTGCAAACATTACTCGATGCCGGCATCCGGGAAATTTTCATTATTTCTTCGCCGGAACACGCCGGGCAGTATTTGCACCTGCTCGGGTCGGGCAAAAAATTCAATGCTAAGTTTACCTATGAAATCCAGGATGAGCCCCTGGGCCTGGCGCACGGGTTATCCTTGGCCGAATCCTTTGCCGATAAAGAGCCGTGCGCTTTTATTTTGGGCGACAATATTTTCGAGGATAAGGTTTATGAGGGCATTCGTGGTTTTGACGGGCGTGGCGCCAAGATTTTCGTCAAGGAAGTTCCCGATCCCGAGCGCTTCGGGGTCGTCGAATTTGATCGAAACAATAAGGTGATTTCTTTGGAAGAAAAACCCAAGCAACCCAAAAGCCATTTTGCCCAAACCGGGCTTTATGTTTACGACCGAAAGGTGTTTGATTACATTCGCACTCTAAAGCCTTCGGCGCGAGGGGAACTGGAAATTACCGATTTGCACAAGGTTTACCTGCGGCGCGGCGAATTGACTACGGAAATCATAAAAGGCGAATGGATTGATGCCGGGACGTTCGATTCTTTGCTACGGGCTTCTAATTTCATGGCTGAAAGAAAAAAAGCCAATAAATAGAATAAAGATGAAAATCCTAAAACTTATTTTAGTCGCGGCGATGGTGTTCGCGGCCGGTCCGGCGATCGCGCGGGCGGCGTACAATCCCAGTAATATTATATCCGATCGGCTCTATTATAACTCCGGAAGCATGGCCCAATCGGATATTCAGAAATTTTTGGAAGGCTACGGGAGTTACCTGTCCCGGTATTATGTTGGGGCGCGTTCCGCCGCCCAAATAATTTACGAGGCTTGCCGCTCCTACGGACTGAGTCCGAAAGTTATGCTAGTGATGCTGCAAAAAGAACAAAGCTTAGTGGAGAGTAAAAATCCCTCGGAAACCGCGCTGCGTTGCGCCACCGGTTACGGTAGCTGCGCCTCCAAGTATCTCGGGTTTGAGACCCAGGTGGATAGCGCCGCCTGGAGCCTGGGAGTTGGCTATGATGCGAACAAGAGCCGGTATAACTACGAAGTGGGCAAGACCACGGTCACTCAAGACGGTGTGGCGGTGACGCCGGCCAATCGCGCCACGGCTAATCTCTTCATTTACAATCCCGTGGCCGGAACCGAGAGCCATAACGGCAATTACCTTTTTTGGACTTTGTGGTGGAACCGATATTTCGGCGCGTCTTTTCCGACGGGCACTTTGATCCAGGCCCAGGGGCAGCCCGGCGTTTATTTGGTCGATAAAGAAGGGCGTAAGCACGGTTTTTGGGGTTCGTCCGCTTTTAGCCTAACTTTTCAGCCGAAGCAAATTGTTTCGGTTGACCCGAGCGATGTTTTGGCCCTGAGCGACGGGGCGCCAATCAAACTTCGGGACGGGGTCGTTTTCCGGGCGCCTAACGGGGCAGTCTTTATTTCTCAAAATGAAGAAAAATGGGGCGTGCCGGATCGGGAGACTTTAAAACGCTTAGGTTATAATACGACCGATGCCGTCCCGGTTAACCAGACTGAAGTAGATTTGTTACCGAAGGGTCCCTTGTTCGACAAGGATAATCTGACGCGTCCGGACGGAACTTTTATAAAAATAGCAGAAAATCCGGCGGTTTATCTGTTGGATCAGGGAAAAAAGCGCCCGTTTTGGGATAAGCAGATTCTGAATTTCAATTACAACGGGAACTACAAAGTCGTCGAGATTTCTCAGGAAGAAATGAATCGTTACCCGACCGGGCCGGCGGTGAAGTTTCGCGACGGCGCTTTGCTGAAAGGGCCAAGCGGAGGAATCTTTGTGATTGCTGACGGGAAAAAGTGCGGCCTCGCCTCCCGTGAAATTTTTGACGGGCTTGGTTATAAGATGTCGAATGTCATTACGGTTCGCCAGGCGGTTTTGGATTTGCACCCCGGCGGGGCCACGATTAATAATTATTAAGTAACAAGTAACAGATAACAGGTA